>NZ_RAWL01000065.1:0-27361 GCF_003668885.1 Corallococcus sp. AB049A
TCGTTGCCCCGAGGGCAACGGCGCTCCCCGCCGTTTGTGGCCTGTGCGTCCTCACGCCGCGGGGCGCTCCCTCTGGCGCCGGGGGGGAAGGGCCCCGGCACGCCTCGTGCTCAAGGGCGGCGGCGTCCGGGCCCTGCTGGCCCGTGCGCTCCCCGAGACGAGGCTTCCCATGAGCATGCGCAGAACCCCCTTCCGGCTGCCGCGCCCCGTGCGCTGGGCCGTGCTGTCCACCGCGGCGCTGGTGGCGCCCCAGGCGCTGGCGGCCCCGTGCCCCCAGCCCACGCTGGCCGAGTGCTCCAACGTGGACTACCGCGCGTCCGCGTGCGGCCAGGAGACCGACGCGTACTGTCAGGGCCTGATGGAGTCCGAGTGGAAGGCGCGCTACACGGCCGCGCCCAGGCGCACCGCGCTCCTGCCGGCCAGCATGGGCGGCGGCGTGGAGACGGTGGCCGTGCAGCCCAACGCCGTCCTCAACACGCTGTTCTCCGGTTCGGATGAGTCCGTCGTGGGGCAGGTGCAGCGCGGCCAGGTGCTGGCGCGCAAGGACTACAAGAGCCTCACGAAGCTGGAGGCGGCGTACAACAAGCAGCGCCAGGAGTGGGACGCCAACGGCGTGCTGGAGCGTTCGTGCCAGGAGTACGTGCACGAGAAGCACTACGACTACAGCCGCTTCGAGCAGAACGCGGGCCGCTTCGGCGACGACTTCCGCGCGCTGTTCAACGCGGCCCATGGCTCCGGGGGCATCGCGGAGCGCACGCTGTACAGCAAGGACGGGGTGAAGCAGGCGCCCCTCTGGGACGGCAAGACGCGCGTGGAGAAGAACGCGTACTTCCGCTTCGTGCCGGGCCCGTACCCCAAGAACACGAAGCCCTACGCGTTCACCTCCGAGGCGGCGCTGAAGGCGAACAACGTGGAGGCCCGCCAGTGGGTGCTGCCCTCGGACGCGTGGCACCAGACCCAGAGCAAGGCGCTGAGCAAGTTCGCGGACGACGTGCTCAACGACTCACAGCAGCGCCAGGAGGCCTTCTCCGCCCTTCTGGACCGGCGCAACGCCGCCTACGCCAGCTGGCAGCGCGAGTCGGAGATGCTGCGCAGCCGCGACTTCAGCACGGTGGAGCTGGACGAGAAGACCGCCGGGCAGCTCTACGGCATGGACAAGCAGCTGGAGACGTTGCTGGTGAAGGCGGACGCCGAGGGCTGCCTCGTCACGGACAAGACCACGGCGTGTGACTGGAGCCCCCGCCGCTACAAGGCGATGGTGGACGCGGTCATGGTGCCCCGCCGCGAGGCGGACCTGCGCCAGTGCCTCACCGTCACCGGCAACGACTTCGGCGTGGAGAGCTTCATCCGCAACGCGGACCGGCTGAAGATCAAGGGCCTGGACCAGAAGGACTACACGCTCAACCCGACGCTGGTGGCCTACTACTCCCGCATCCTGGCGGAGTACCTGGCGCAGCAGGCGGCGAATCAGCAGCCGCCCACGAACCCGGTCACCATGACCAAGCGCCAGGGGCAGGACTTCTCCGCGGGCGGCTACGCGGGTGACGACAACTTCGGCGGCGGCTATTCGCTGCGCGCGGGCTGGGAGATGTCCACGCCCGGCTCCGCGTTCACCGGCAACTGGTGCGACACCAACGCCGCCATCTTCAGCGAGCTGGGGCTCTACGCGAACGTGTTCAGCCCGACGCGCACGGAGGTGGCCTACCTGACGGGCCGCGCGTCCACGCAGCCCTCGGCCATCCGGGCGGAGCTGAGCGCGCGCGTGCTGGGCAACCCCATCTTCACGTTCGACCAGTCCTACCCGGCGCGCTTCACCTTCGTGGAGCGCAAGCCCTTCGTGGACAAGGACGCGGCCAAGGCGAGCGCCACCTTCATGGTGTGGTTCATCCCCGTGACGGTGAGCGGCGGCCTGTCCGTGGAGGTGGGCATCGTCGCGTCGATGGGCGGCGCCCTGGGCCGTGACTGCGCGCGCAACCTCATCACGCTGGACCTGCTGGGCAACATCGGGCCCTACGCGTCCGCCAACGGCTTCGTGTCGCTGGCCATCGGCATCCCGGGCCTCCAGATTGGGGTCCGCGGCACGCTGACCATCCTGCGCTTCGAGCTGCCGCTCCAGGGCCGCATCGGCGTCGCGCTGAGCTCGCCCTCGCACCCGACGAACCCCAACACGCTGTTCCTGGGGCTGGGCACCAGCCTGAACTTCACGCTGCGCTCGCTGGATGGACGGCTCTCCCTGTTCGCGGAGCTGGGCTTCCTGAAGGGCGAGTTCCCCATCGTGTCGTGGCAGGGCATCGGCACCAGCACGCAGCTCTTCAACGACCAGCACTACCTGCCGCTCGCGCAGCTCTACTGAGCCGCGCGCGGCTCGCATGACCCCGGGGCTTGTGTCCACGGCCCCGGGGAGTGGTTCGCCTTCTTCCTTCGACTTTCTTCCGGAGTGTTTCATGCGTCGCTCGACCCTCGTTCGTGGCGTGGCTGGCCTGGGTGCCCTGGTGTGCCTGGGGGCGCTGCCCTTCTGGCTGTCCGAGTCATCCCCGTCCGCCGCGACGGTGCAGGCCGCGGAGTCCTCCCACCGGCTGCCGCTGTTCCGCTGGCGCGTGGGCGAGGCGCACACGTTCCACCTCGTCTGGGATGACCTGACGCGCGTGGCGCTGCCCATGCCGGCGCAGGACGCGAAGGCCCAGGAGCTGGAGGGCGTGCTGCACCTGGAGGGTGAGCTGACGCTCCAGGCGCTGGAGACGCGCGCGACGGGCACGCGGCTGCGCCTGACGCTGCGCCGGCTGGCGCGGCACGAGGCCGTCCTCTCCGGACAGGCGCTGCTGCCCGACGCGGCGGCGCTCCAGGCCCACCTGCCGGACACCGCCAGCGCGTGGCTGGAACTGGATGCGCGCGGCGCGCTCCAGGCGGTGCGCTTCTCCGAGGCGGAGCCGCCGCTGTTCCGCCAGTTCGCGCAGACGCTGGCGGCGGAGCTGTTCCCCTCCGAGCTGCGCGACGCTGCGTCCTGGACCACCACGGAGTCCACGCAGACGGGCGACGTGGAGGCGGCGTTCGCCTTCGAGCCCGGGGACAGCTCGCGGCTGACGCGCCGGAGGACGCGCTACCAGAGCCTGCGCGCGGCGGGCTCGGCGACGGTGGCGAAGCAGGAGCTGGGCTCGCTCACGACCTTCGACCGCGACGCGGAAGGGCGCCTCGTCGCCATCACCCAGGACGAGGTGCTGGACGCGCTGGGCACGGACGGGCGCGTGCTCCTGTCCAAGCGGCTGCGCCTGCGGCTGAAGTACCAGTCGCGGGAGATGCAGCCCCTGCCGCCTTCGGACGAACAGAAGCTCGTGGTGCGCACGCCGTCGCAGATTGCCTTCGAGCTGGATCCGGAGACGGCGGCGCTGCGCGGCCAGGCGGACGGCATGACGGTGGATGAGTTGCTGGAGACGCTGGAGGACGCCGGCAGCCCGGACGCCATCGCGGGCCTGGACGTGTTCGCGCGGAGGGCCATCGCGGCGCTGACGCTGGAGCCGAAGCGCTGCCAGGAATTGACGCGCCTGTTCCTGAAGCCGGGCACGAAGCCCGCCATGCGCGAGCTGATGCTGGACCTGCTGGTGGGCGCGGGCCACGCGCAGGCGCAGGCCACGCTGCGCACGCTCCTCCAGTCGCCGGAGGCCCGGGAGCACGCGGGCGCGTACGTGATGATGGTGCAGCGCGCGGGGTTCCTGACGAAGCCGGAGCCGGAGACGGGCGTGATGATCAACGGTCTGCTGGAGCGCGCCCGGACGGAGCACGACGTCCCGGTGGAGCGGGCCACGTCCTACGCGCTGGGCGTCTGGTCCTCGCACCTGGATCCGGAGTCGGCGGAGGCGCGCGCCGCGGTGCGGACGCTGGAGACCGCCGTGGCGCAGGCCTCCGGGGACGAGGCGCGCGCGCACGCGCTGCGGGCGATGGGCGGCACGCGGGCGGAGCGGCTGGTGGACGTGGTGCCGCCGCACCTGCGCGATGGGTCCCCGGACGTGCGGGCCGCGGCGGCGGACGCGCTGCGCGCCGCGCCGCAGGAACTGGCCACGCGGCTGTTGCTGGACGCGCTGGCGACGGAGAAGGACCGGGGCGTGCAGCGGGCGCTGCTGGACGCGCTGAACACGCGCACCCTGGACGCGGGCGCGCTGGAGCAGCTGCGGGCCTGGGTGGTGGCCGGAGGGCTGGCGCCAGGCGAGGAGCCCGCGCTGCTGGCCGTCGCGGCGCAGCACCTGGAAGGCGGCACGCCCGTCTTCCAGATGCTCCAGGCCATCGCGGTGCGGCCGGACCTCCAGGCCCCCACGCGAGCGCGGGTGATGGCGCTGATGGCGCAGGTGAGCGGCTGACGTAGCTGCTTTCCTTGGCGAATTCTTGACCTTTCGGCTCGGGTTGGAAACCTGGGCATGACTGGAGGCAAGGCTGAGTCCTGTTTGGATAGCAATTCCCGAACGTCTCTGTGAGTCAGTAGGACCCATGCCGAATTCTCCCGAAGAAGAGAGAAGGCAGCACCCTGTACCAAGGGGCCAGGCGGGTGGGGCGTCCGGGAATATTCCTGGGAAGTCCGACGTCTCGCGTCGGATTCATTCGACACGGCAGGCGCGCGTGTCTTGCGCGACCATGGCCGCGCGTCTATTGTTCGACCGATATCGTCGACGATCGATCCGCGTTGGAATGAATTCCAGCGCCGCACTCATGGAGGAGCGAACAGATGTCACTAAGGCTGCAGCTCATCATGAGTAGCTCAGAGTCTCTGCGGAATCTCTGTGGGCTCCTGATCAGGACCGCTGGCTGGAAGAGTTCGGGACGACTCGGGACACATGCCCGCCGCAAGTTCAAGACGGTGGCACGTCATGAACAAGGCGTGGCCACAGATGTGAAGGCCGCTGAATCGGAGCGTATCGTCCTGTCCGAGCGCGACTTCGGTAGGTTCCTCGAAGTCATTGACGCCCCCTCCAAGCCAACGGAGGCATTGTTGGCGCTGGTGCGCAAGCGGCGCTTGTCTGGTCGCTAGCTGATTCCCAGGAGAACAAGTTAGAACCGCGGGCACTCATGCCCTCGTCTGGTTCTGCTTCGCAGGCTCTTGCCCTGCCTCCGTTTCGGCTGCGGACTCGCATGGATGGGAGAAGTGGTTTCGAGTGCGAGCATGAAGAGCTCAATCGCTTTTTCCGCGAGTCCGCAGGCCAGAACAACGAGGCTGACGTCAACCGGACCTGGGTACTGCCGCGTCCAGAGGAACGCCCTGACCTACCGCCTGTTCTAGGGTTCTATACACTGGCCCTTTGCGAAGTTTCCTCTGACACGTTTCGTCAGGTGACTCGCAGCAAGCGGATGCCAAGTTACCGGGCCTATCCTGCGGTCTTGATTGGTCGGCTTGCACGTCATCGTCTTTGCCGGGGATTTGGCATTGGCGAGTCATTGCTGGGTGACGCTCATCTGCGCGCGATGGAGATAAGCCGCCAGGGTGGAGGTGTGGCGATCATCGTCGATGCCAAGGATGAGCACGCCCAGGCCTTCTATTCGAAGTACGGGTATGAGGTGCTTCCTGATCAGCAGTCCTGGCCGCGAAAAATGTTGATCGCGATGAAGGTCCTGCTCGCCGCAGAACAGCAGGCCTTCTAGCTTTCGTTTGCCACGTCCACGACTTCAGTGCTCGAACGGGGCCGGCGGGCGCGGCGTGCTGGCTCGCGCGCCCGGGGGCCTCGGGCGCTTGCGGCGCTGGATGGCGTAGGGCCGGTAGAAGGCCTCCCAGAGCGCGGCCCGGCGTCCGCGGGGACGGGTGCGCAGCTCGCCCAGCGGCGCCCGGATGAAGAAGGACGCGGTGAAGAGGTACGCCGCCGCCACGGTGAGGAACACCAGCGAGGCCATCACCACCGGGCCGGGAATCCAGGCCACGTGCGCACGGTCCAAGAAGTCCCCAAAGTCTCGCGGTGGCCTCGGGTGGCTGTAGACCTTGAAGAACCAGGTCACCAACAGGACGATGAGGATGGGCCCGTACGCGCGGTTGAGCCGCGTCGCGATGGCGGACAGCAGCGACAGCTGGATTTGCGGCCGGGACATCTCCACCGCCAATTCGCGCAGCGCGTCCGGATCCACCGGCTCGCGCCGCAGCATCGGCGCCCACCAGCCGTCCTCCAACAGGCGCACCCGGCGGTTCCACAGGTCGTAGTAGCGGTAGCGCCGCGCCTCGATGAGCAGGAAGGACACCACCATCCAGATGCCCACCAGGAACGTGACGTGCGAGCTCTGCGGCGTCGCGAAGCCGAAGGAGATGACCGCCGCCGTCGTGGTGAGCGCCCAGTTCGTCGTCGTGTCCAGACGCGTGCGCCACGTGTCCGAGCGGCTCAGCTCGCCACGGAAGAGCTGCGCCATGGCCTGCTGAGAGATCTCGGGCTGCTCCAGGTCGTTCTTCCTGTGCTCCTTCGTGCTCATCCGTGCCGGGGAAGGTGGGGACGGCCGCTCCTCGCGGCCAGGGCGGCCGGGCAGGCGAGCGACCGGTGCCCATGAGGGAAGCGCCTCGTGTGGAGCGCCGGACATTGCCGCGCCGCGAGTGAGCGGGGGACGGGTGGCCGGGCGAGCGGGGCGTGCGCATCGTGCCCCCTTGAGCGTGCCTTCTTCCCATGACGCCATCGCCGCGCTGTCAGGCCTGCTCTCGGACGAGGGCGAGCGCATCACTCGCCTGTGGTCCAAGCGCCTGCGCGCGGAGACGTACGAGGTGGAGGTCCCCGGCCGGGACCTGCGCGCGCCGCTGCGCCATCTGTTGGATGAGCTTGCCCGCCTGCTCCAGGACCGGGGCGAGGACGCGGTGCGGCTGTGGCCGGAGGTGGTGCGCTCGCACGGGGCCTTCCGGTACGACCAGAACTTCGAACCGGAGGACCTGACCCGCGAGTTCAAGTCGCTCCAGGAGGTGCTGCTCTACGTCTATGCGCGCCGCAACGGAGGCATCATCCACGCGGACGTGGCGGAGCTGGTGTCGGAGCTGGTGTGGGAGGCGGACGCGTCCGCGCAAGCCTCCTACGCGCGCGTGCTCAAGACGGAGGAGGTGCGCTTCCGCGAGGCCGCGGTGATGGAGTCGGTGCTCAACCACGTGGAGGTGGGCATCCTCCTGGCGGAGACGGACGGCATGGTGTCCTTCGCCTCGCCGCCGGTGAGCCGCCTGATGGGCGTGCCCATGCGCGCGGTGGTGGGCGCGCGCGCCGCCGGCACGCTGGGGCCCGTGCTCTCGCAGGTCAACGCGCGGCACCCCACGGGAGAGCCCTTCAAGGTGCAGGACATGCCCTTTTTGCGCGCGCTGCGGGAGAAGGCCCCGGTGCGCGGCGTGATGATGCAGGTGGAGCGCCCCGGAGGCGGGGACGCCACGCTGGAGATGAGCGCCACGCCGGTGTGGGAGGAGGACCAGGTCCTCGCCGGCGTCATCCAGACCTTCAGCGACCGCACGGAGGCGGCCGTGAAGACCAAGGCCCTGGAGAACGCGCACGACGAGGTGCGCAGGCTCCAGGGACAGCTCTTGCGGCGCACCCGGCAGCAGGCGCTGGGACAGCTGGCGAGCGGCGCCGCGCACGCGCTCAACAACTTCCTCAACGTGCTGCGGCTGCGCATCACGTTGCTGCGGCGCGAGTACAAGCCCGAGCACGTGGACTCGCTGGACAAGACGGTGCGCCAGATTGGCGAGCTGGTGGCGCGGCTGCAGGAGTTCAGCGTGCAGCGCACCGAGGAGCGCCTGGCCAACGTGCCGGTGGACCAGACGGTGCGCGAGGCGCTGGAGCTGGCCCGGGGCGAACTGGAGCAGCGCGAGCACCCGGTGCACACCGAGCTGGACCTGGGCTTCCCCTGGGGCGTGAAGGCGGACGCGGGCTTCTTCCGCGAGCTCATCGTCAACCTGATGTTGTCCGCGCGCGACCGGATGGAGGGGGGCGGCACGCTGGTGGTCCACTCCCGTCCGGCCGGAGGGGACTGGCTGGACCTGCGCATCGACGACGGGGGACGGCCCTACACGCAGGATGAGCTGGCGGGCCTCTTCGATCCGCTGCGCCGCGACCCGGGGGCGCCGCAGTTCTCGCTGTTCCTGGCGGTGGCGCGCACGCAGGTGCAGCGCTGGGGCGGAGAGCTGACGGTGGAGAACCGGCGCGACGGCTCGGGCGCGAGCTTCATCGTGCGGCTGCCGCGCTTCAGCGAGGCCCTGGAGCCCTCTCCCATGCCTGGCACCGGGCCGCAGCCCACGCCCGCGATGGGACGCATGCCACGCGTGCCCCAGCGCGCGCGCCGCGTGCTGGTGGTGGACGACGACCTGGACAACGCGCGGATGATGGCGGAGGTGCTGGGCGAGGAGGGCTACGACGTGCAGGTGGCGCACAGCCCGGACGTGGCCCAGCACATGTGGGAGAAGAATCCGTACGACGCCGCGCTGCTGGACGCGGTGATGCCGGAGATGACGGGCTGGGAGCTGGCGCGCGAGCTGCGGCAGCGCACGCCCCACGCGCTGCTGGCCATCGTCACCGGCATGGACGTGCGGGGACAGAACCGCGCGAACCTCGCGCAGGTGGACGCTGTCTTCCGCAAGCCCATCGACGTGGGCGCCCTGGACGACTTCCTCTCTCAACTCCGGGGCGAGGACGAGCCCGCCGGGCAGACGGACCTGCACGACGCGACCCATTGAGGGGCTGGGCGCTCCGGGCATGGACCATTAGAGTCCGCGCGTGATTTCCCCGGCGGAACTGGAGCGCCTGCGCCGCAAGGTGGAGGCGGGTGAAGTGCTCGGCGCGGCGGAGCTGGAGGCGCTGCGTGCCGAGGCCGCGCGCACGCCCGGCCCCACGCTGCGCCTCACCCTGGCGCATGCGCTGGTCAACGCGGACGCGGAGCGGGAAGCGCTGCCGCTCATGCAGACCCTGCGGCGTGACTTCCCCAAGGACCTCCAGGTGCGCCTGGGGCTCGCGCGAGCGCTGCTGGGGTTGGAGCGGCACCGCGAGGCGGAGGCCGAGCTGCGCGAGGCTCTGGTCCTGAGCCCTGGCGATCCGGAGGCCCTGAAGGTCCTGGCCGTGCTCGCGCTGCGGCAGGGGGAGGGCGCTCGGGCTCGCGCCTACGTGGCCGAGGCCGTGGAGCGGGACCCCTTCGACGCGGAGGCGAAGCTGCTGCGCGCGGAGCTGGAGGCCGCGGACCTGCCTCCGCTGCCCGCGCCCGAGGAGCAGGTGCTGCGCCCGGAGTTCACCGCCGCGCTCACCGCCGCGCTGGGCCGAGCGGGCGTGGGCTTCCGGCGCCAGGGCCGCGACCTGCTGGTGAAGCTGGCCTCGGGAGGCGTGGGCCGCGTGGACGTGGGGTCGCTGTACGCCGCGTACCGTGACGCGCCGGGCACGCAGGGGCTCACCGCGCACGTGGAGGCATTGGCTTCACGGCTGGGCGGTCTGTCCGTCGGTGTGTCTCTTGAAGCGCTGCGCCCGGTGCTGCGGCCCCGGGGCTTCGTGGCGGGGACGCAGGGCGCGCTGTTCCGTCCGGGGCCCGCGGGGCTGGAGGTCTTCTACGTGCTGGAGGACGCGGAGTTCGTGCGCTACCTGCCGGTCTCCGCGCTGAAGGACGCCGGGCTCACGGCCGAAGCGGTGGACGCGGCGGCGTGGCACAACCTGGAGCTGCGGCCCGCGGACGTGCGCCCCGTCGTCATCGACCAGGGCGAGGTGCGGCTGGCGGAGGCATTCTCCGGCATCTGGGCGGTGACGGGCGGAGACGGACACGACGGCGCGCGGCTGCTCACCAAGGCCCAGCGCCGCAGGCTGGAGGCCGCCACGGGCGGAGGCCCGCTGTGCGTGAGCCTGGGACGCCGTGAAGTCGCGCTGCTGTGCCGTGAGTCGGACGGTGAATCCGCGCGGAGGCTGGCTGGATTGGGACACGCTCCAGACGGGGTGCCCGGGGCGTTCGTCCTGGACGGAGACGTCCTCAGGAGCAGGACATGACCGTCACCATCAACGCTATTGAACCCTAGCCCGATCGCGGCAGGGGCCTGGGCTCTGGAAGAGGTGGGCCCGCCCTATGACGCACGCTGATACACCTGCAAATCCCTCTCGCTGAACAGCACGACGGTGACGCGCTCCAGCTCCGGCCGCCGCTCCAGGGCCGCGCGGATCTCCCGCAGCGCGATGGGCGCGGCCCGTTCGATGGGGAAGCCGTAGGCGCCCGTGGAGATGGCGGGGAAGGCCACCGTGCGCAGCCCGTGCTGCTCCATCAGCGCGAACGTGCTCCGGTAGCACGAGGCCAGCAGCTCGTCCTCGCCGCGGTCCCCGCCCCACCACGAGGGGCCCACCGCGTGGATGACGTGGGCCGCGGGCAGCCGGTAGCCCTTCGTGATACGCGCCTCACCCGTGGGACAGCGGCCCACCGTGCGGCACTCCGCGAGCAGCTCCTGCCCCGCCGCGCGGTGGATGGCACCGTCCACGCCGCCGCCTCCGGACAGCGCGGAGTTCGCTGCGTTCACGATGGCGTCCGCCGTGACCTTCGTGATGTCGCCCTGAATCAGCTCCAGCCGCTCCGTCATCCCGCGCTCCCCACCGGTAGGGTCTCCACGAACCGCACCTCGCGGAAGCCCAGCGTGAGCAACAGCCCCCGCAGCGAGCGCTCCGCGGACTGACGCGCCTTCTCCTGGAGGCGCCGGTCCTGACGCACCTCCTTTTCAAACGCCAGCCGCGCCTTCTCCAGCAGCTGCGCCGTCTGCGCGCTGTCCAGGTTGGAGTCGATGATTTCGGTCTCCCCGGGCCGCAGGGCCACCGTCACTTGCAGCGGCGGCAACAGCACGTCCACGCGCGTGCCCACCGCGTGCAGGTGGCTCGCGTCGAAGCGCTGGAAGTCGAACCCCAGGTGCGCGTCCGCGAACACGATGGCGCGGCCGTGCGGGTTCTGGAGCGTGTAGCTGGCCCAGAGCAGCACGTCCTTCCACAGCGCGTCCGTGGCCTGCGGCTCCGGCGTGAAGGTGACCTTCTTGTAGAGGGACACGTCCAGGGTCTCCAGCCGGGCCACCTCCCGCATCTGCTCCACCACCGTCGCGGAGTCCGGCAGCCGGGGAGACGCGGGACGCAGCAGCACCCAGGCCGCCAGCGCGCCGAGCGCGACCGCGGCGAGGAGGGACAGCGCTCGCGAGACGTTCTTCGCCATGGGCCGGAAGTCTACCCGCTTCCGGAACAGGGGCGTTCTGGGGCAGCGTATGGGCGCAGGCTTCCGGACAGGCGCTCGGAAAGGAGCGGCCCACGGTGGAGCTGACGGACTCGGAGGTGGAGGCGCTGAGCTCGCACGGATATTTCGTGCGAGACGCCTTCCTTGGCGAAGCGCGGGCGCTGGCGGTGAGAGCCGCGGCGCTCGCGCGAATAGATGCAGGGACGCTGAAGCCCGCGGGCATCCGGCGCGGCGCGGACCACACGCTCGACACCTCCGTGCGTGGAGACCACATCGAGTGGGTGCTGCCCGGAGCGACCCCCGAGCTCGAAGCCCTGTGGCACCGCTTCCAGGCGCTGGGCGAGGCCGTGTCCGCGGGCGCGTACCTGGGGCTGGGGCGCTTCGACGTGCAGCTGGCCCGCTATCCCGGCGGCGGCGCGCACTACGCCCGCCACCGCGACGCGTTCCCGGGCCGGTCCAACCGCCGCATCACCGCCATCTGGTACGCGAACGCGGACTGGAAGCCGGAGCACGGCGGCGTGCTGCGCCTCTTCCCGGAGGACACCGGAGCCCCCGTGGAGGTGGCGCCGGTGCTGGACCGCCTGGTGGTGTTCCTCAGCGAGCGGCTGGAGCACGAGGTGATGCCCGCCCACGCCTCCCGCCTGGCCCTCACCGCGTGGTTCTACGGCCGGGGCACCTAGCCCGCGTCGAACGCGCTGCCTGCGTCGTACACGCCCGCGTCGTAGGTCGGCCACGGGCCCGCGTCGTAGGCCGGGCCCCCGTCCTGGCCCGGGCCGGTGCCCTCCAGCGAGCCGATGATGTAGATGTCGCCCGTCCCGCCGCCCGGACAGTTCTGCGGGTTGCGCTTCAGCTGGAGCTGCGCGTACGCGACGGAGCCCTCGTACACGTCCACGGCCGTGGCACCGGCGTACACCTCCAGCCCCATCCGGTTGTACGCCTTGACCTCCACGATGCGCCGGGGCCCGACGGGGATGTTGAACAGGTAGCCCTCGATGTAGCCATTGCCCACGTTGAGGTACTGCGGAGACGGGGGCGGAAGGTCCGGCGCGCTCACGGTCGCCGCGGCCGAGAAGACGCCGCACGCGTCCCCCGCGAGCGAGATGCTCATCTTCACGGACTCCGTGCCCTCCATGTCCTCGGATTCATCCGGCCCGGCGCCGCAGGCCGCGACCATCAGCGCGCAGCCCGTTCCCAGCACGAATCCCCATCCGGTTCGCTTCATGTCGTCCCTCTCCCTGGTGGCGCGTCGTCCGCGCGCCCTTGAGACACGCACCCCGTCCGGGTTGGGACATCCACCGTGACGAAAGTCCCGGACGGCAACGGCATGGGCGGGAAATGGGCCGGAGCCTGCCTGCTCCTCGGCCGTCTTGGGCCCGGACGGATTCCATTGGGAACGGTGTCGTCCGTGACGCCTGTCGCCCCGCAGGGCCGTGTCTAGGTTCTTCCCCAGTCATCTTTGGACGGGGGATCGAGAACATGTTCCAGAACAGGACGAAGCGTCACTGGGTGGTGGGACTGGCGTTGGGGGCGTCCATGACGTTCCTCGCTGGTTGCAGCAGCTCGAAGGCCTCTCGCGTGGACGACGCGATGATGGCGCGGGTCCCCGAGGATCAGCTGGGCGAGGTGCGTGAGGCACAGCTGGCCCGCACCAAGGCCGCCGACAACGTGACGCGCGCCGAGGTGGCGGTGCGCGACGCGGAGCGCGCCGCGGAGGTGGCCCGCCGCAACGGTGACGCCGCCAAGAGCCGCATGGAGGCGGAGAAGGCCGCGGTGAAGGCCGCCGAGGCCACCGGCCAGCAGAGCCCCATCGCGCAGGCCCAGTCCAAGCTCCAGGGCGCCGAGGCCGGCCGCGCCGCCGCCGACGCCGAGGTGTCCTGGCACGACAAGAAGACGGACACCGCCAGGGCGGAGAAGGACCTGCGCGACGCGGAGCTGAAGGTGGCGGACGCGGAGCTCAACCTGGCCCAGTTCCAGGCGCTGGAGAAGAGCGGCGACGTGCGCGCCAGGGACATGTCCGAGGCGAACTTCATGGCCGCCGTCGCCGACGCCAAGCGCGAGGTGGAGGACGCCCGGCGCCGCGTGGACGACCAGAAGCGCGTGGAGCAGGACGCCCGCGCCGAGTGGCAGCGGCTGCGCTCGCAGGCCCCGCAGGGCTACGGCGGCAGCGGCACCGCGGACTGACCCGCGGCTACTCGACCTTCAGGGTGGAGGAGCCCTTCAGGTCGCGCTGGAGCGTGAGCCAGAGCGCCTTGCCCTCGGCGTCCACGGACGCGAAGTAGTCCGTGCCCGGGGTGAGCGCCTGGCCGTCCAGTGAGACCTTCCCGGGCGCGGTGGTGGCGGTGTAGCCGTGCACCACCAGCATGGGGTGCGCGAGCGTGCGCCCCGCCGTGTCGAACGCCAGCGTCACGCGGTTGGAGGCGGCGTCCGCCTCCCACGTGGCGTAGACGGGGTTGTAGCCGGGGACGTCGTACGTGACGGAGTCCGAGCGGCCCACGCCGCCCGGGCCGCGCGTGCGCACGGTGCCTTCCGAGGCGGTGAGCTTCACGCCCTGCCACGCCTCCACCTCCGACACGAGCGACAGCACGGGGCTTGCCGTGTGCGTGCCCAGCACCATGAAGACGGAGTAGCTCTGGTAGGGGTGGCCGGAGAGCATCACGCCGTCGTCGCCCAGGCGCGGGTACTGGGAGAGGCCCACCGCGCCGAAGTTGCTGCCCCACGCGAGCCGGTGGGAGTTGGTGACGGAGGGCAGCTCGTACTGGTTGAGCTGGTAGGGCCAGTTGTAGTCCACGGGCATGGGGCCATTGGCGTGGCGCGTGCCCCACTCCGGGTACAGCCAGTAGCCGCCCGCGGGCTTCTGCTCCCACGTCTGGGTCTGCACGGCGCCCATCTCCGCGTCCGGCGCGGCGGTCCACATGCGCGTGTAGGGGACGACGTTGGGTTCGCGGTAGTCCCAGCCGGTGTTCATCGTCACGGGGGAGGACAGGGTGACGAAGCGGTAGCGGTCTCCCCAGCCCAGGCCGGCGATGTCCGTGTTGGCGTTTCCGTCGAAGCCCAGGTCGCCGTAGGGCGAGCGCACGTCGGCTTCAATCTGGTTCGCGGGGAAGCCGGACGCGTCGTGGGTGATGGCGTACAGCGGATGGTCCCGGCCGGTGGCGAAGAGGTACTGCACGGTCACCTGCACCACGTGGCCGTCCAGGGACAGGGGCCACTTCAGCTCATGCAGCGCGTGGTGTGCGCCCTTGAAGACGACGCGGCCGGTGCCGCGCACGTCCTGCGTCCAGGCGCCCCAGGTCTGGCCTTCCTTGAGGTGGCTGGTGACCATGCCCCAGCCGGGCACCTCCGGGTGCTGGCCGTCGCAGACGCGCTGGGCGCCGGAGACCTCGTAGGTGTAGCGGCGGATGTAGCCGCCATTCCAGCCCGCGGGGTCCGCCGCGTCGTTGCGCACGAGCGACACGGAGCGAACGTGGCAGTCGCGGTCGCGCCAGACGTAGCGGTCCGTGTTGAAGCCGCCCAGGTCCTGCGCGCACTGCAAGCGCAGCGGCGCGCACGTCCCGCTGGCCGGATCCGCGCTGGTGCTCTCCACGCAGGGGTCGGTGACGGGACGCACGTCCTTGCCGCCACAGGCGGTGAGGCCCAGGGCCAGCAGGGCCACGGTGTGTCGAGCGGAGGGGAAGGGCATGGTCGTTCTCGAAGGAGGAGGAGCCCGGGCTTTGCCACCTTCACGCGCGGTGATGCAAGCCTCCACGCGGGGCCTGGGCGCCCTGGCGTATTCCTGAAGCAGGCAGGCAGCCGGGCGGTGGGAGGCACGGAGGAGGGGCCCGTTGGAGCAAGGCCGTGTTCACCCTGCTGACATGGCGAACGGACGGCAGCTCGTCACGGTGGGACTCCTGGGCCTCTTGTCGTTGCCCGCGATGGCGGCGGAAGGGGTGGAGGGGCGGGTACAGGAGTTCTTCCTGGGAGACGGCGCACCGCCGCAGCAGCGGGGCGAGGTGCAGCTGGGCACGGGGCTGGAGTGGACGCGTCAGGACGGCGAGACGCGCTTCGAGCTGCCGATGCAAGCCGAGTACGGCCTGAGCGACCGGGTGCAGGTGGAACTGAAGGTGGCGCTGACGACGCCGGAGGATCCGCGAGGGCTGGACACGGCGGAGGCGGGCATCGGGCTGGCATTGGTCAATGACAGACGCCGCGGCTTCACGCTGAGCCTGGGCATGGACCTGGAGGCCACGCGAGACTTCCGGGACGACCGGTTCCGCCCGGGCTTCGAGCCGTACCTGTTGGCGTATCAGGACGTGGGGCCGCTGGGCTTCAACCTCCAGCTGAAGGCGGAGGAGCTGCCCGGGGTGCGGGGACTGGAAGGAGAGCTCCACCCGGACATCGCGGCTGGAGCGGTGCTGGCCCTGGGCCCGCTGCGGCCCATGGTGGAGGCGGGTTGGAGGGACGAGGACGGCACCTCCACCCTGCTCCTGTCACCGGGGTTGATGGCGCGTCCGCTGAAGTCCCTGGAGCTCGGAGTGGCGGTGCCCTGGAGGCTCCACACGGGAGGAGCCCGCGACGTGGGCGTGATGGGGATGCTGATCTGGCAGGGCGGTGGGGCGTAGGCGCTCAAGCCGGATCCAGGGACCAGGTTCCTTCTTCCCAGCGCTTGAGGGCTTCCTGTGCTTCAAAGGGGATCAACCCCTTCCCCTTCGCGGCCTCCTCCAACACGGCCCTGGCTTCGGCGGTCCGATGCCGCAGGAGCAGCGCCGCCGCTGCCGTTCGAACCTCCATCCGTGGGTGGGTGAAGAGGGTCGCGAGCGCATCCCGTCCTGCATCGCCTTGCGTTCTCAGCAGTTTGAAGGCTGCGATGGATTCATCCGCGTGTTTGTTTGCGGCTTTCGCGTCTCCTCGCCAGATGGCGTCCGTTTGTGCCGCCGCATGCTGCTCGAACTTCGCGACGAGCTTCTGAAGGTCTTCCGGCTTCATGGTTCGCAGTCGGCGATAATGCTGGGACGTGACTATGGGAACGCCACGTTGCCCAACGTGACGGTGCGGGGGCCGTCCTCCCAGAGCGTGAGCGAGTACGGCCCTTGAATGCTCGCCTCCGGCGCTTCGGCCTCGACCACAATACGCCGGAGTTCAGCCATGGGAATGGGCTGTTCCTGCCAGACCCGGAGCACCTTCAGCTCCGCTCCAGACTTGCTCCGAAGGATTGCTCCCTTCGCACTCCAGGGTTGATCCCCCGCCTTCGTTGCCAGGTGGACCGCTACGGCAACTCCTTTCTTTGCTCGAAAGGTGGTGACGAAGGTCGCCGCAAGGGCATTCCCGGATGATTTGAGCACGTCCTTGGTCACCAGCCGTGCGGCGATGCCAGTCTCATCCAAAATGCCCATGGCGAGGAGGCCCGCGAGCCCTCCAGGTGCGTCATGCTCGGCCCTCAGTCGCGAACTCTCCTGCTGGCAGTGCATCAACTCCGAGCGGAGTTCGGTGGCTTCCTGCTGATAGGTCTCGATTGTCCGCTTCGCGCGATAGACCTCGATGAGGGGATCCGCCTTCGCGGGGTGCACTCGCAGAAGGAAGGATGCGCTCAGCGGTGCTGCGCCGTCCTTGAACCGGACGAAGAGGCGAAATCGCTCACCTGGCATCACGCGCGAGGAGGGAACCAGGCGGAGGGTGGCCTGCCCCACATCCAGCAAGGTGAAGCGTTCCCGCCCTTCCAATTCAATGCCATCGCGCATCAGGTCCGAGTCGAAATAGATGCCCGTGGAGAGTCCCGCGCTGACCACGATTTCGAAGACGGCAGGGCTCCCCTCAGGATGCAGTTCGATACGACGCGCGCCAGGAGTTGAGGCGGAGAAATCGGACTGGGCGGGTGCTGCCGCACTGGTGAAGACAAGCCCCAGGAGGACGACGAACGATGAAGAAGGCACTCGGCGGTGTCTCCAGGCAGGACTGCTACTCGAACTCACGCACCACTTTCACTCGTGCGGTCGTGTAGATCCGGGCGCTTGATGGCGAGTCATCCCCAGGCTCTCGCGCCATGCCCCGGTCTCCCTCCTCCGCGAGGAGTTCCATGCAGATGGGGAAGCTGTCCCCTTTGCGCGTCGTCGCCCAGGTCAGGCGCCCATAGACGCGGTCCCGGACAATGAGCCGGCCGGACAGTTCCGTATTGCTCGGCAGGTCCCCCCAGGGGCCGGCCAGGATCAACTGGGCGGGCCCTTCGCGCACCGCGATGACATGTGGCGTCGCAACAACGAAGAGGGCCTCGTGCCTGTCTCCCATGTCGATGTTCCTCGCCTCCATGGCCTTCACTGCTCCCACCGGACACGGCTCGGGGGGCGGAGGCGGGCGCACTTGCGGACCGGGACATCCCAGGAACGACGTGCAGACCGCTACGCCCGCCGCGCGGGTCAAGGCACTCCGAACCTTCTTCGTGGGCTTCGAGAAGGGTTGAGGGCGAGTCTCTGGCATCTGCGTCGTCACGGTGGTGGCAACCTCCTGGAGCATCGCGGGGAGAGCGACGGCCGCGGCGGTGGCCTCAGGCCCGCTGGGCGCCGCGGCCCGGCCAGATTGATGCGACTTGTCAGCCAGCGCTACTTCCTGACGAAGCGTGGACACCCCAGGGAATCGAGCCATCGCATGCAGCAGCAGCGCACCTATCGCGACCAGCGCCAGGACCGTCACCAACACCCCCCATCCCTGGAGGGAACGTCGTGGCTTCACGGTCGTTCCCTGCACCGTCGGCGCCTCAGCCCGTGACAGCGGCGCACGCACGCCGCGCCGGGGCCTGTGCCGGGGGCGGTTCCGCCACTTCTCGAAGCTGTCCTGCTCACCCTCCGTCGTCGCGGTGTCCTCGCCGAAGGCATCGCACAAGGGCACGTCCCACGCTGCATCCGAGTCCCGCGTTGCTTCCTCCAGCGCGGACACGACGGCGAAGGCGCTCGGTGTGCGCGCCTCGGGCGTCTTCTCCAGCAGGCGCATGCAGATATCGCTCAGTGCCAGAGGCACGCGCGCGTTCGCATCGTGCGGAGACGCGGGCGTCTGGGTGAGCACGGCTTCAATGAAGCTTGGGTCGTCCTCGCCATCGAAAGGCTTGCGCCCCGTCAGCAGCCAATAGAAGACGAGGCCGAGCGCCCACAGGTCATCCGCCACGCTCGCCACGTAGCGGGCCCCGAGGACCCGGGCATGCTGCCGGAAGTACCGCCACGCTTCGGGCGCGCGGTACTCCGGTGTTCCCGGCGGGAGGATGTCCGCCGTCAGGTCGCGCGCCCCCGTGTAGTCGCCAATCCCGAAATCCACCAGCTTGGCCAGGCCGTCCGAGGCGCGCACCATGAGGTTGGCCTCCTTCACGTCCCGGTGCAGTACCCCCGCCGCGTGTGTCGCGGCGAGCGCCCGTGCCACGTCCAGCAACACCCGCGTCACCTGCCGCGCGGAGGGATTTTCCTCATGGGCCCAGACGTCCAGCCTGCGCCCATCTACGTACTCCATGACAATGACCGCGAAGCGCGGCTCACCTGGGGGCCACAGCCCGTAGCCCTGGAGGCCCACGACGTGAGGGTGGCGCAGCTTCAGGAGGATGGAGACCTCACGCTCCACCCGCTCGCCGACACGCGGCAGGTGCAGCAGCTTCAAGGCGAATGGCTTTCCCGCGTTGCGCGCGAGATACACTGTGCCGAAGCCACCTTGTCCCAGCTGGCGCTCCACCGTGTAGCCCAGCACCTCCGCCCCAGGGACCAGGATGGCGGGTGGCGGCCTCATGGCGTCATCATTCCGGGCTCCTGTCGCTTTCGCATGCGGCCTCCTCACGAAGGGGGCCGAACGCCATCCGGCGGGCGAGGGCCCCGAAGCGGATATCTCGGATACGCTGTGCGCCCTCCATGAATGAAGAACTCGGCATCACCATTGGCATGGCGGCACGCGCCGCCCGCGAACATCTGGGACTGACGCAGGCTGAAGTCGCCGAGCGCATCGGGCTGGTGCACCCCGTCTATAGCCGCCTGGAGCGCGGCAAGATGTTGCCAAGCGTCCCGTCCCTCTACCGCCTCTGCCGGGAACTGCGCGTCTCCCCTGAAACGATGTTGGGCCTGACCCCGACGGGCGAGGTGCGCAAGGGTTCGAAGAAGCAGTCGCCTCGGGAAGACGACGGCGCGCCGGACCTGCGGCGCTTGCTGCACCTCGCGCGCAAGCTGGACGCAGAGAAGCTGGATGCACTCCTCCATGTCGCCTCCGCCCTGGCACGTTGAGGCGCTACGCTTCCGCCGGGTCTTCCTCGAAGAGGCCGCCCTCGCCAAACTCCACCACGTCCCGGCGCACGCGGCCCTCCGCCAGCAGCTGAGCCACTTCGTCGGCGGCCTCCTGGCGTCCATACCCCGGGTGCCGTCTGGCCAGGGCTGAGCGCAGGGCGTCGCACAGGTCCGCTGCCGTGGCGAACCGCTCTTCAGGCGCTGCTCGCAGTGCCATGTGCAGCAGGTGCTTCACGTCTGGTGAGAGCTGTCCCACTGCCGCCTCGATCTCCATTGGATCTCCGCACCCAGCCGCGTGCGTCGCGGAGTGGTGGAGGGATTGGCAAGCCGCCGCACGAAGCAGAGTCCGGACAGGTGGGCGCCACGCTCCGGAATGCGACGGGCGAGCATCAGCACTTCTCCGGTTTGCATCCGCACCAACTCGCGTATGGCCTCGTAGCGGACGCCATCGATGGTGAAGAGGGGCCGGGGCCGGCCGGGCGTGGGCGGCAAGACATGGCGGAACGGTGCGGCCCGGGAGCGCGCAGGCTCGCTGTCAGGGGAAGACGTGGGCATGAACTCCTCGGGGCCAGGGCCAGGCGCGGCGGCGCCATTCGGGAGTCTCGACATGGATGACTTAAAAAGTCCAAGTTTTTGGGACTTTAAAGGTTCAGTCAGAGCGAGTGTGGGCCCGCCACTCGCTGAGGGTCATCTCCGCGTCGAGCCTCACCAAGCCTGCGGGCCCCTGGGCCAGATGCTCCAATTCTGCTTCCGCGAGCTCTGGGGCGAAGTCGAGGGCATGAGATGCGGCCCAGAGGCGAACGCGAGGATTGCTGCTCCGCAGCAGTTGTGTCAGCGCCGAACGCCCGTCTTCTCCTCGCGTGCGCAACTCCCGCCCCGCGGCGCTGAGGTTGGCGTACTGCGCATTGGCAGCCCGGTGCTTCCCTTCGATCGACGCCTGTCCGTGCAGCTCTGCTGCCTTCTCGAAGGCCGCCGCCAATTCAGGAATAGAGGCCTGCTTCACCGACTCATGCTTCATGGAGTGCCCCCGAATCCAGATAGATCGGGTGGTGGGACTTTCACGGCTCCGCGCGGCCGCCAATCCCGGGGAAACGCTCATAGGTTCGCAGGAGCGTTTCGAGATGGGGGGCATCACCGAGATCGAGCGGTGCATCCGTGAGCTGCACGACCCACCCACCCGTCGACGTGTGCCGTGCGCGTGATAGCAGGTCCGCATCCCGGCCCGGGTCCGGAAACCCGATGGCGCGCGCGGCAGCGGCCGACCAGTAGTTCAGCCATCCCAGATGGTAGGGCACGGCCGGTGTGCGGATGTGCCAGGGCAGCTTGAGCATGGGGAGGCCGCGGGGTGAACGCTCGGGACCTTGGGGCGAGTGGCGCATCTGTCTGGCGAGTTCCGAACTCAAGCCCTTTGGCGAAGCGTGTCCCCACGACGCCCGAGCACTTTCCGCGATCCCCTCCAACACACGAGATGCCGCCGCGATGCCTCCTGCGTCGCATGGAATGCTCGCATGGACTTCGAGGATCGCATGTCCGCTGGGGCCAGGCATGGCCGGACGTTCCCGGGCCGAAATCATCACGGGATGCGTCTCATCGTTGTTGCAGAGGAGCGGAAAGCCACCATCCGCCCTGGCCTCGGCAAGCCAGGTGTCGCGCTGTGGCAGTACGACAAGCTGGTTCTCACGTGAGACCGTCCACTCAAGGCGCACACCGGGAAGCGCCTGTTCCATGGCGTGGATGACCGCTGCCGGGCGGCTGTCTTCGCTCTCCAGGGCCGGGGCATAGACCACGATGCCAAGGGCTTCACTTGACGCTGGCATTTCAGCACCACTCCATGACGACGACCTTGAGGGTGAAGTCCGCCAGCTCAAGCAGGGCCTTGTGGGCCTCTGAGCGGACGCCGATGACGAAGTCATACCCACAAGCCGCCGCGAGGGCGCGCTCACGCTGTGCCTCCCCGACCTGCTTGTCGAGCTCCGTCTGCCGGATGAAGGGGTTGTAGGTCTCGATGTCGTTCGTCTTCACCTCCCACAGCGTCCGCGTGGCGGGCTGGAGAGCATCGAAGGCCTTGCCGTTGACGAGGACGTTGGCGCCGCGGAACGCGTTGGCCGGGATGTTGTCGGCACACTTGTTGTGCAGAGGGTGGCCTCCCTTGGGAGGAATCCGCCTGGGCGTGCATTCCGGAGGGCGGTCACGGGGCTCCAGCCCTGGGGGGACAGGAGGAAACCAGTCCCGTCCCGAAGAGGCCCCATCCGGGTTGGGGGCTCCATCCGGCGAGGACTCCTGCGCGATGGGCTCTGTCTCGGACGTGGGGCGTGTTTCCTCGGGATACATCCCCTTCAGCGCGTATGCGTCCAATGCTTCCGCGATGGCCACGCCCACCATGACCACGCCGACGACAATCACCGCCCCCACGACGAACTCCGGCGCCGCGAGGACGCAGACCCCGAGTCCCAACGCAGCCGCATCCGCGGAGGCCACCGTGCATTTCCCAGTCGGGTCGTGGAATCGGATCCGGTCATGGTCCAGAGCGCGAAAGCAGCGCTCCGCCAGCATGGGCCAGGGCTGGGATGCCTCGTGGACAGCGCATCGGCCCTGGTCTCTCCAGGGCAGCGCCGCCGCTCGGTGGAGGTTGGCAATTCGCCGGTTCTGGGCCGTGGAGCGCTCAATCCCGGTGTGGGCGCCGCACAGGCGGAGAGAAGCAGGAGAAGCGCGATGCAGGCACGGATGCGCATGGCTCTGTCCTGAACGCTCATACCGACGGCGCGAGCAGCACGACGGAGTAGCCCACCGCCGTGCGCGCTCCGGGATTCTCATAGGAGTGCTTCTGGTCTCCCCGGAACACGACGACGTCTCCGGCCTCCAGGACGAAGCGCTCCCCGCTGGCCACCAGCGCGATGGTTCCGGACTCACAGGCCAGGTACTCGCGCGTGCCGGGCGTGTGGGGCACTCCAGTGATGCGTGCCCTTGGCGGCAGCTCGATCCGGTCGAACTCCATGCCCGGCAGTGGATCCGGCAGGAGCTTGCGCAGGAAGGCCGCGCCTCGCTGCTTCACGGGCAGGCTGTCGCGCCGGTAGTGCCGGGCGCTCGCCTTCGGCCGGGCCAGCAGCTCCTCCAGGGACACCTGCAGCGCCCCCGCCACCCGGTGCAACACCGACAACGTCGGGTTCGCCGCTCCGGACTCCAGATGCGCCCAGGTGGCCCGGGGCACGCCCGCCAGCTTCGCCAACTGCACCTGCGTGGCCCCTCGCGTCTCCCGCAGGGTCCTCAGGTTGCGCGCCAGCCTGCCCGGAAGGTCCTCTTCGCTCATACGCTGGCATTCTGCCAACGCATTGGCGCCCATGCCATCCCGTCGGAACGCCTCCGCTATCCCTGTCCCAAGGAGGAGCAATCCATGGACATGCGGAATCAAGCAGTGCTGGTGACGGGCGCGAGCCGGGGACTCGGCCGGGCCTTGATGGAGGCCTTCGCCCGGCGGGGCGCCCGGGTGGTGGGCGTGGCCCGCGACGCGAAGGCCCTGGAGGCGGCCGTGTCACCCCTGAAGGCACGGGGACTGGCCGTGCACGGGCTCGCCTTCGACGTGGGCGACAAACAGGCCATCTACCCGCTGGTCGGCGCGGCCACCGCGCTGGTGGGCCCGCTGGACGTGCTGATCAACAACGCGAGCACCCTGGGCCCCACGCCCCTCCCGCTCCTCCTGGACACCGCTTGCGAGGACGTGGCGCAGGTGCTGGAGGTCAACCTGCTGGGGCCCTTCCGCCTGACCAAGGCCGTGGCCGGGAGCATGGTCGTCCGGGGGCGCGGGCTCATCCTCAACATCACCTCCGATGCCGCCGTGTCCGCCTATCCGCGCTGGGGCGCCTACAGCGTGTCGAAGGCCGCGCTGGAGCACCTGACGCGCATCTGGGCCTCGGAGTTCGAGGGCAGCGGCGTGCGCCTGCTCACCGTGGACCCCGGTGACATGGACACGCGCATGCACGCCGAAGCCATTCCAGACGCGGACCCCGCGACGCTGGCGAAGCCGGAGGACGTGGCCGCGCGCATCCTCGCGCTCGTGGAGACCCGCGACACCGCGTCCGGCCTGCGCTTCGAGGCCTCCAAGTGGGAGGCCGCATGAACGCCGCCCGCTGGCCCCGCGAACACCCCGACACCGCGCGGCTCCTGCACGTGGAGCCCCGCCGTGAACGCATCTCCGACACCGTCGCCTCGGCGCTGCCAGACCTCCTGCGCGAAGGCGACCTGCTGGTGATGAACGACGCGGCCACGCTGCCCGGCTCGCTCATGGGCCGCACCCACGCGGGCGCCGCCATCGAGCTGCGGCTGCTCTCCCACGAACCCGACGACACCTGGACGGCCGTCCTCTTCGGCGCGGGAGACTGGCGCCGGCGCACCGAGGACCGGCCCCCTCCGCCCGAGCTCCCCGTGGGCGCGCACCTGATCATCGGAGGACTCACCGCGCGGGTGGTGGAGGTGCTGCCCCCATCCCCCCGGCTCCTGCGCGTGGCCTTCGACCTGAGCGGCGCGGCCCTCTGGCAGGCCCTCTACACCGCGGGCCGTCCCGTGCAGTACGCGTACACGGCGGGGCCGCTGGCGCTGTGGCACGTGCAGACGCTCTACGCGTCACGCCCATGGGCCGCGGAGATGCCCTCCGCGGGCCTGCCGCTCACCGCGTCCGTGCTCCTGCGGTTGAAGGCGCGCGGCGTGCGCTGGGCGTCCCTCACCCACGCGGCGGGACTGTCCTCCACCGGCGACGCGGTGCTGGACGCGGCGCTGCCCCGGCCTGAACGCTCGGACATCCCCGAGCGCACCGTGGCGCTGGTGGAGGAGACGCGGAAGAACGGCGGACGCGTGGTGGCGGTGGGCACCACCGTGGTGCGCGCGCTGGAAGGACGCGCGACGCAACACGGGGCACTGGTGCCAGGGGAGGCCGTGACGGACCTGCTGCTCGGGCCCGGCTACGTGCCCCGGGTGGTGCACGGGCTGCTCACCGGCGTGCATGAACCGGGGAGCAGCCACCATGCGCTGCTTCAGTCCTTCGCGCCGCTTGCGCTCTTGCACCGGGCCTCGGCGCACGCGGAAGCGGCGGGCTACCTGGGGCACGAGTTCGGCGACACGTGCCTCATCCTGGATTCATGACGCGTCACTGAATCGTGGCACCCGGCTCCAGCTCCACCTTCACCCAGCCCGGCTTGCGCAGGTCGAAGTTGCGGTACGCGTCGATGGCGGACGCCATGGACTTCACGTGGCTCAGGATGGCCGTGGGGTCCACCGCGCCGGAGCGCACCAGCTCCAGCAACTTCGGGATGTACTTGCGGTGGTTGCAGTTGCCCATGCGCAGGGTGAGGTTCTTGTTCATCGCCTCGCCAATGGGGAACGCGTTCATCGTCTGCGGATACACGCCGATGATGGACAGCGTGCCCGCCTTGGCCAGCCCCTGCACCGCCCACTGCGCGGCCTGCGACGGCCCGTCACCGGGCACCCAGTTGTCGCCGTCCGGCTTCTGCTTGGGGGCGACCCTCTCCACCTCGCGCTTGAACTCGGGCTTCTCCGCCTTGGCCTTCTTGGCGGCCGGGCCGTGGTGCGCGTGCTGTGAGTCCACGCCCACCGCGTCGATGGCGCGATCCACGCCGATGCCGCCGGTGAAGCGCTTGAGCGTCTCCACCGGATCCTCCTCCTCGAAGTTGATGACCTCCGCCCCCTGCGCCTTCGCGAGCGCCAGCCGGTCCTCGTGGCTGTCGATGGCGAAGATGCGCCCCGCGCCCAGCAGCTTCGCGCTCACGATGGCGAACAGGCCCACCGGGCCGCAGCCGAACACCGCCACGGTGTCACCGGGTTTGATCTCCGCCATCTCCGCGCCGAAGTAGCCCGTGGGGAAGATGTCGGAGACGAGGATGGCCTGGTCGTCGGTGACGCCGTCAGGCACCTTCACCATGGTGATGGCCGCGTGCGGGATGCGCGCCTTCTCCGCCTGCATGCCGTCGAAGGGGCCCGTCATCGCCGGGCCGCCGAAGAAGGCGGTGCCCGCGTCCGGGCCGTTGGGGTTCGCGTCGTTGCACTGCGCGTAGTAACCCGCGCGGCAGTACGAACAGTTGCCGCACCCGATGGTGGAGCAGATGACCACGCGGTCACCCACGTTGAAGTTGCGCACGTCCTTGCCCAGCTCCTCGATGATGCCCACGCCCTCGTGGCCGAGGATGGTGCCGGGCTTCATGCCGGGCATGGTGCCGCGGATCATGTGCAGGTCCGTGCCGCAGATGGCGCTGGCGGTCAGCCGGATGATGGCGTCCGTGGGCTCCTTCAGCTTCGGCTCCGCGACGTCGTCCAGCCGGATGTCCCCAATGCCATGGAAAACGACTGCCTTCATGTTCCGCTCCTTGCCCCCGCCGGGCGCCCTGAAAAGACGTGAAGGCCCACGGCGCTCGAAAGGCACACGGGACCCCTTGGTCTGGACTCTGGCCACGCTGACGCGGCCGGGCAGGAACGGCGCCACGCTCCCTCCGCAGGGGAGCGGGCAGGGGGGCTCAAGGCCCTAGCGTCCGGTCGTATGCACCTGGAACGCGAGCCGCTTGCCGAACACCTTGCGGAACGAGGCGGCCTCGCGCTCGACGTTCCACAGCTCCAGGTCGAGCGGGTGGCGGGCGTGCAGGTGCAGGGTCACCGCCTCGCGGCCGTCCGTCACCTTGAAGTCCTTGATGGGCTGGTGGTGGCTGTGGTCCAGCGCGTTCGCCACGCGCAGGAGCGTGGCCAGCTTGCGCACGCGCCGGGCGTCGGACGGGGTCAGCCCGGCCATGCCGGAGTGGGTCAGCTCCGGCATGGAGCGGCGGTGGTAGCGGGCGACGCGCGCGATGATTTCCCGCTCGTGGTCCGCCAGGCCCGGGATGTCCGCGTTGTGGATGAGGTAGTACGTGTGGCGGTGGTGGCGCTCGTAGCTGACCGCCGTGCCGATGTCGTGCAGCAGCGCGGCGACCTCCAGGTGCGGACGCACGGACAGGGGCAGCTGGTGCAGCGAGGCCAGCCCGTCGAAGAGGGCCAATGACATACGGGCCACCTGGCGGGCGTGCTTCTCGTCGAATCGGAAGCGCTGGCCCATGACGAGGGCCGCGTCCGCGAGGCTGGGGTCCTCGCGCGATTCGTCCTGGCGGTAGAGCAGGTCCACCAGCACGCCGTCGCGCAGGCCCCGGTTGACGATGCTGACGGACTCCACGCCCAGGTGGCGCGCGACGCCCTCCAGGATGACGGCGCCGGAGACGATGATGTCCGCGCGGCGCGGGTCGAAGCGCTTGCGCCGGCGCTCCGGCGGCATCTTCGCCAGGGTCTCCACGGTCTGGGTGAGCTGTCGCACGGTGGCGTTGCCTCCGTTGTCCGCGGCCGCGAAGCCCACCACGGCGCCAATGGTGCCGGACGAGCCCAGCGCGACGCGGGGCAGCGCGGGGAGCTTCTCCGGGAGCGTCTTGTGGAGCGTCTCCTCCACGAAGCTGCGCATCAGCCGCAGCTGCTTGGGCGTCACGGTGCGCGCGGTGTCGAACACCTCCGTGAGCCGCACGGAGCCCAGGGAGAGGCTCCAGAGCTCGTCGGGCTTCTCGCCGGTGGTGATGGCGACCTCCGTGCTGCCGCCGCCAATGTCCACGAGCAGCGAGCGGGCGTTGGCGGGCTTGCGGTGCAGCACGCCCAGGCAGATGAGGCGGGCCTCCTCCTTGCCGCTGACGACCTCCAGCTCCAGGCCTGCTTCTTCGTGCACGCGGCGCACGATGTCCGCGCGGTTCCGGGCCTCGCGCAGGGCGCTGGTGGCCACGGCGCGCACCTGGGCCTTGTGGCGGCGGCAGAGGGCGGCGTAGCGGCGCAGGGTGGACAGGAGCCGGTCGGCGGTCTCCTGGGACATCTCGCCGGTGGTGAAGACACCCTCGCCGGGGCGGATGGGGTCTCGCTCCTGGTGCAGGGTTTCGAGCGAGCCCTCGGCGTCCGGGCGGGCCAGCTCCAGGCGCACGGCGTTGGTG
>NZ_RAWL01000660.1:0-3118 GCF_003668885.1 Corallococcus sp. AB049A
CTCCAGGGGCGGGTCGATGTGGCCGGCGTCGTGGTCGGTGACGCCGGCGACGACGAGCTTCGCGCCGCCGCGCTCCACGACGCGGTGTTCGTTGTTGAGGACGGTGATGCCCAGCCGGGAGACCTCGGCCATCCAGGCGCGGGCGCCGTGGTAGAACTCGTGGTTTCCGGTGACGTAGTAGACGCCCAGCGGAGCCTTGAGGGCCGCGAGCGGCGTCATCTGGTCGCGCAGCTCGTCCACGGAGCCGTCCACCAGGTCGCCGGTGATGGCGACGAGGTCCGGCTTCAGGGCGTTGACCTGCTCCACCACGCGCAGGAGCCACACGCCATCCAGGGTGGGGCCCACGTGGACGTCGGACAGCTGCACGACGCGGATGCCCTCCAGGCCGGGGCCCAGGTCCTTCAGGGCCACGGTGGTGCGCTCCACGCGGGCTCTTCCACGGGCGGTGACGAAGGCGAAGGCCACGGCGGGCACGACGGTGCCCAGCACGGCGGCCGCGCGGCCCCTGGCGAGCGCGTGCATGTCGGTGACGGTGCCGGACAAGGACAGCGCGGCGCCGACGGCGTCGGAGGCCAGCACGGCGGTGAGGAACACACCGAAGGCGCCCAGCCACAGGTACGCGCCCCACTGGATGACGCGGGTGAAGCCGGTGGCCTCACTCCGGCGCGCGGCGCGAAAGCCCGCCAGCAGCACGAGGAAGCAGAGGCCCAGCAGGCCCCAGCCCACGGCGGCCCAGGGCGCGGGCCAGTCTGGGGCCGTGAAGAGACGCAGCCCGATGTAGACATGCAGCGCGATGGGCAGGCCCAACCCCAGCAGGAGGGCCACCAGCGACCGCCAGCCAGGAGCACGGGCCGAGCGCCGGGCCCGCCGCGAGGAGGCTTCTTCCGAGGACACGTCCGTCGTCACGCGCGCCACCCTGTCGTCCCGGAAGCCGGGACGCCTTCGAGCGCGGGAAGATAACGGCCACCGCCAGGCCGCGCCCGGCAGCCCCACCGGACGCCTGGCGGGCCGGCCTTGGGCTAGGATTTCAAGATAAGCATGAAATACTTATCTTGGCGCTCTGGTCTCGCACTCGCGCCAGGTGCCGCGTTGATGACGGGCTGCGCGACAGCGACGTGCATCGACAGCGAGACGTGTTGCGTGGAGGCCCACCCGGGCAATCCGGCCGCGTGTGGGCTCACCGACGCGGAGGCCGCGGCCCTCCTGGGCGCGGCGGCGGCCGGAGCCGCGGTTGGCGCGACGGTCAAAGGGCTGGATGATCCGAACGAGGGCTGGCGACAGCACTGCATTGACCGCTACGTGCAGTGCAAGGACTCGAAGAAGCCGCGGTGGCTGGGTGACTGCTACGCCTGCCTGCGAAACTGTGAGGGTCAGAAACAGTGGCCGTTCGACCTCTGCCGTCCTCGCCGCGCATAGGAGCCCCATGAACGAGCAGGAAGTGAACTGGGACGACGTTCGGGACCTCGCACGTCGGGTCTCGTCCGGAGAGCCTTTCACGCTCACCGCCGAGTCGCGTGCCATCCTCCAGCGCACCGGCCCACAAGTCGGCATCCCCCAAGCGGAGGTCGAAAAGGCGCTCCGTAGCGAGGCAAGCGCCGCCACGTTGCTCACCGAGGTGTCACGGCGCATCCGGGACGGCTCCAACCGCTTGTCACGTGCACTCAGCGAAGCAACGAGACGCCAGGAGGCGAACGACCTGGACGGCGCGCGGCAGTTGCTCCGCGACGTCGTGGAGGATGAGGTGGTGCCTCTCTACCGCGACATCGCGCAGATCCAACTGGAAGCACTAGACGAAGAGTGATGGTCCGGGCGCGACGTCCCGTCAACTCCGCGCGCGGCGGCGGCGCGCCAGGGCGCCCAGGCCCACCAGGGCCCAGAGGCTGATCATCCCCGCGGGCGCCGTACCGCAGCCGCAGCCCACGTCCAGGTCCGTGGGGCCTCGCACCTGGAAGCCCACCTCGGGGGAGCGCGGGCCCGCCTCGCCCTGCTCCGTCACCCCCTGCGCGACGACCTTGTGCGCCCCCACCGCGAGCGCCGTGTCCGCCGTCAGGATGTGGCGGAAGACGCCTTCGTCATCCGCGGTGGCGAGCGCGAGCGCCTTGCCGTCCAGCTCCAGCTGCACGGTCGTGCCCGGCAGCGCCACGCCCACGAACATGAAGGTCGGCTCCACCGTGGCGCCCTCCTCGGGGACGAGCACCCTGGGCACCACCGGGTCCTCCGGGCCTGCGTCCGTGCCGCCGTCGGCGCCGCCCACCACCACCTCGAAGCCCACGACGTCGGAGTACGGCCCGTCCTCGTCCGCCTCGTTGTGCGAGTGCACCGTGACCTTGTGCGTGCCCACGCTCAGCGCCTCCGCGTCCGGCACCTGGTAGCGGAAGCGCCCCAGCAGGTCCAACGGCACGATGATGTCCGGCCCTTCGTCGATGACCACGCCCACGTTCACCCCGTTGGGCGCGGTGCCGGCGAACAGCGGCGTGGGCCCCACCGTGTCTCCGTTCGAGGGCACCACCAGCACCGCCATCTGCACGACGCCGCCATCCGCGAGCACCACCTCGGGCGTGGTGAAGCGCACCGGCGTGGCCGCCTTGCTCGCCACGCCCAGCGACTCCGCCCAGGCGGTGACGTCATGCGTGCCCGCGCCCAGCGGCGTCGTGGGGTCGTAGCTGAAGAGGCCGTCCGCCCCCGGCACCACCGCGCCAATCTCCCGCCCATCCACCAGGATGTGCACCTCCGGCCCGTTCGTGTCCGCGGTCCCGGAGATGCGCGGACGCGTGCTGCCCGTCACCTCGCCCGACACCGGCGCCGTGATGACCGGCGCCGAGGGCACCTGGTAGCCCAGGTCCACCACCTGCTGCACCGTCCCCGTGGACGTGCCCCCGTCCGGAGTGCCGGCATCCGACGCGCCGGAGCTGGGCCCCGCGCCGTGCGAGCCCGCGCCCGGAGAGGCGGACACGCCCGCGTTGCCCGCGCTCACGTTGGCCGGACACGAGACGCTCCGGCCCTGGAGCAGCACCCGCCCCCCGGCGCCGCCGCCGCCCGGCGTGCGGCGGGGAGATGCGAGGCATCGGCGGGAGCGCGCAAAGGCCCGTCGTGGCGCAATGTCGGTGCGGCCCAGATG
>NZ_RAWL01000661.1:0-3047 GCF_003668885.1 Corallococcus sp. AB049A
GGGAGAACGCGAGCCCCGACCCGATGGCGCTGATGATGAACAGGGCCGCCGCGAGCATCATCGCGCGCCGGCGGCCGTAGCGGTCCGCGAAGGGCCCCGCGGCGAAGGCGCCCGCCGCCGAGCCGACGAGCGCGGAGGACACCGCCAGCCCCAGGCCCAGGCTGCTCGCGGCGAACTCGGCCTTGAGGGCGGCCACGGTGCCGTTGATGACGGCGGTGTCGAAGCCGAAGAGGACCCCGCCCAGGGCGGCCACCACGGAGATGCCAATGATCCTGCCGGTCCGTGTCTCCCCACCCGCCGGAGGCCGCCTGCTCACCGGGGCATCCATGACGTCCGCCATGACGCGCTCCTTCCCCCTGGGACGGGCACGGCTCACACCGGCCCTTGAGGAGAGGTGCCCCCCGTGGCCTCCGAAAGGCACCCTCGGGCGGAGCGGCGCCCCGGTGGCCGCTCGCTGGGGGGCATGGCTCGGACGTCGCTCGGGCTCCAACGACGGACGGAGGCTCAGCCCTCGTCCGCCAGGCCGTACTCCTTGAGCTTGCGGGCGAGCGTGTTGCGGCCGATCTCCAGCGTGCGCGCGGCCGCGGTGCGGTTGCCCTTCACGGCCTCCAGCACGCGCAGGATGTGGCGGCGCTCCACCTCCGCCAGCGGGAGCAGGAGCGGCGCGACCGGCGCGGCGGCGGGCGTCTCCGGCGTGGCGGGCCCGGTGGACGGGAGCGCCCGGTCCAGGGCGGGCAGGGGCAGGTGCTCCTCCAGGATTTCTCCCTCGGACAGCACCACGGCGCTTTCGATGCAGTTCTCCAGCTCGCGCACGTTGCCGGGCCAGCGGTAGCGCTTGAGGCGCGCGAGCGCGGTGGCGCCGAGGCGGGGCACGGGCAGGCGGTGGCGCTTCGCGGCGGTGGCGACGAAGTGGCGGGCCAGCCGTTCGATGTCCTCCGCGCCGCGCTCGCGCAGCGGGGGCAAGAGCAGCTCCACGACCTTGATGCGGTAGTAGAGGTCCTCGCGGAACCTGCCCTCCGCCACCATGCGGGGCAGGTCGCGGTGGGTGGCCGCGACGATGCGCACGTCCACCTTGACGGCCTGCGTGCCGCCCACGCGCTCGAACTCGCGGTCCTGCAGCACGCGCAACAGCTTGCCCTGCACGGCCTGGGGCAATTCGCCCAGCTCGTCGATGAAGACGGTGCCGCCGTCGGCCGCCTCGAACTTGCCGGGCACGCGGTGGTCCGCGCCGGTGAAGGCGCCCTTCTCATGGCCGAAGAGCTCGTTCTCGATGAGGGCGGCGGGCAGGGCCGCGCAGTCCACCTTCACGAAGGGCTTGTCGCGCCGGGGACCGTTGACGTGGATGGCGCGCGCGAACAGCTCCTTGCCGCAGCCGCTCTCTCCGCGCAGCAGCACCGTGGCGTCCGTGGGCGCGGCCTTCTGCACCAGGCGGTAGAGGGCCTTGAGCGGCGGGGCCTCTCCGATGATGCGGTTGAAGAAGTAGCCCACCGGGGCCTGCGGCTGATCCTTCGCGCGCTGGAGCTCCTGGTAGAGGCTGGTGGACTGGAGGGCGGTGCTCACCTGGGCCGCGATGTCGGTGAGCTTCTGGGTGTCCTCCTCCGTGAAGGCGCCGCCGCCCAGGCGGTTGAGCACCTGGAGCACGCCGTACACGGCGCCGGCCGCGTCGCGCAGCGGCACCGCGGCCAGGCTGATGGTGCGGTAGCCCGTCATCCGGTCGATGTCCGCGAAGAAGCGGCGCTCGCCGCGAGGATCCGGCACGTGCACGGGCTCGCCGGCCTCCGCCACGTAGCCCGCCACGCCCTGGCCCAGCTTCACGCGGATCTGCGCGACCTCCGGCAGGTGCGCCGCGCGGCTGAACAGCTCCCGGCGCACGGGGTCCAGCAGCCACAGCGTGCCCCGGTCCGCCTGCAGCGTGATGGCGATGCGGTCCACCAGCGTCTGGAGGAAGGCGTCCAGGTCCACCTCGCGCCCGACGAGGCCGCCAAGGGGAAGCAGGACCTGGGACACATCCGGCGGAGTCGAGGGCATGGCGGCGGGCAGCGGCGGAAGTGAGAAGGGCGCTGGGGGCACTGTAGCAGCGCACGGCTCCGGGCTCGCGGCGCTCATGCGCCCGCCGAGCGGCCCAGGAGCATGCGCTGGCCTTCGCGCGCGGGCTCGGTGAAGGGGAACAGGCCGCGCGCCTCCTGCGCCATGTCCTCCAGCAGCTCGTCCGCGTGGGACGGGTCGTGGTGGAAGAGGAAGAGGCGCCCGGCGTGCAGGTCCTTGGCCACCTTGGCCGCGTCCATCATCGTCGAGTGGCCCCAGCCCTTCTTGGACATGCCCTTCTTGCCCTCGTACTCGTCGGGCGTGTACTGCGCGTCCAGGCACAGCGCGTCCGCGCCCTCGAAGTGGCGGGCCACGTCGGAGGTGAGGCGCTCCGGCAGCTCCACGTCCGTGGCGTACACGAAGGAGTGGCCGTCCGCCTCGACCCGGTAGGCCATGCAGCCGTCCGGGTGCGGCACGTCGATGGGGGTCACCTTGAAGGGGCCGACCTCCACCGTGCGGCCGTGCAGCGCGGCGCCGAAGGTCATCCTCGAGCGCATGGTGGACAGCGGCACCGGGAACTGCGGCGGGCGCATCTGCTGCGACAGCGTGGACTCCAGCGCCTGGGCGCCATTCGCGCCGGGGCCGTACATCGTCAGCGACGTGGTGGGCAGGTACGCGGGCGTGAAGAAGGGGAAGCCCTGCACGTGGTCCCAGTGCAGGTGCGAGAAGAACATCGTCGCCTTCTGGGGCGCGCCCTCGCGCATCATGACCTCGCCCAGCGTGCGGATGCCCGTGCCCGCGTCGAGGATCAGCCGCTCACCCTGGCTCGTCACCTCCACGCACGCGGTGTTGCCACCGATGCGCGACCCCGACACCGCGATGCTGCCCCGAACGCCAAAGAAGCGGATTTCCATGATGGGTCTCCAGATGCGTTGACGCCCGCTGGGGGCGCCCTGACGTTGTGGGGACAGAGCACGTCCGGTGCCAGCGCCAAGGGGCTGGAATCATTGGGAGTGGCGGGG
>NZ_RAWL01000662.1:0-3046 GCF_003668885.1 Corallococcus sp. AB049A
GGGTTCGCGTGGGGCTCCGCGCCCATCCTGGGGTTGTTCACGCTGTCGGCGGTGGGGCTGGGGCTGTTCGTGTGGCGCGAGCGCCGGGCGAAGGAGCCGCTGCTGGAGCCGTCGCTGTTCCGCCTGCGCGCGTTCTCCGCGGGCAACGCGGCGGTGTTCATCATTGGCGCGGTGTTCCTGGCGTCCGTCACGTTCCTGCCGCTGTTCATGGTGAACGTGGTGGGGCTGTCCGCGACGCACTCCGGGCTGACGCTCACGCCGCTGACGCTGGGCGTGGTGGCGGGCAACGTGCTGTCCGGGCAGCTGGTGTCGCGGATGGGCCGCTACAAGGTGCTGATGGTGGGGGCGCTGGTGTTCCTCATGGGCGGCTTCGCGGTGATGGCCTTCACGCTGACGCCCGACTCCAGCCAGGCGGAGGTCACGGTGAAGATGGTGCTGGTGGGCCTGGGGCTGGGCCCGTCCATCCCGCTCTACACCGTGGCGGTGCAGAACTCCGTGCCGCCCCAGCGCATTGGCGTGGCCACGTCCGCGACGACGTTCTTCCGGCAGCTGGGCATGACGGTGGGCGTGGCGCTGCTGGGCACCGTGTTCGCGGGAACGCTGGGGCGGGAGATGCAGTCGCGCACGCAGCAGGCCACGCACGGCCTGCCCGCGGACGTGCGGCAGGAACTGCACGCGTCGGCCCCCGGGAGCCTGGGCGGAGGGGAAGGCGCGCCGCAGGGCCAGCGGTTCCACCCGGAGCAGGTGAAGGCGAAGCTGCGGGAAGGCTTCGCCGAGGAGCGGCGTCAGGCCTTGGGTGAAGGCCCCGAGGCCCGCGCGCGCGTGGACGCGGACGAGGCCCGCGCGCTCTCCACCGTGGACCGCGTGGAGCGCGCGCTCAAGGAGTCCTTCACCCGCGCGACGATGGCGGTGTACCGCTTCGCCATCTTCGTCGCGCTGGCGGCCCTGTTCGTCACGCTGCTGTTGCCGGAGCTGCCGCTGCGGCAGGGCAGACCGCGAAAGGCCTGAGCACGCCCTACTTCTTCGGCGGAGGCGGCGTGTCCGACTCCGGCGCGGTGGGGCGCGCGAGCAGGCCCGGCGACTCCGCCAGCGCGTACGCCATCCACGTCACCGCGGCGGTGCTGCGCGACAGGTCCTGCGGGTCCACCTTGTCCAGCGTGTCCGCCATGGAGTGGTGCACGTCGAAGTAGCGGCTGCTGTCCACCCGCACGCCCACGAAGGGCACGCGCGCGGGCTCCATGGGGCTCAGGTCCGCGCCCGTCGCGTGGCCCACCAGGAACTTCGCGGCCCCCAGCCCCTCCAGCGGCGCCAGCCACGGACGCATCAGGGCCTCACCGCCCGGCCCCGCGTGCAGGCTCACGCCCAGGGGACGCCCGCCGCCCGCGTCCATCTCGATGGCGGCCACGTGCTTGGACAGCTCCTTCGCGTGCGCCTCCGCGTACGCGCGGCCTCCGCGCAGGCCGTTCTCCTCGTTCATGAACAGCACCACGCGCACCGTGCGCCGGGGCGCCTGGGGCAATCTGGCGATGAGCCGCGCGGCCTCCATCACCATCACCACGCCCGCGCCGTCGTCGTGCGCGCCCGTGCCCACGTCCCACGAGTCCAGGTGGGCGCCCAGGAGCACCACCTCGTCCGGCTTCTCGCGGCCGCGCACCTCCGCCACCACGTTGGACGAGTCCGCCTCCGGCAGGTCCGAGCACCCCAGCACCAGGCGCACCTTCACCGCCCCGCCCTGGAGCATCCGGTGCAGCGTGAGCGCGTCCTCCACCGACACCGCCGCCGCGGGCAGGCGCGGGCCGCCTTCATCGAAGCGCGTGGAGCCGGTGTGCGGGGAGCGCAGCGACGCCGTGGCCAGCGAGCGCACCAGCGCGGCCACCGCGCCCTGCTTCGCCGCCGCCGCCGGACCCCGGCCCCGCAGCCCCGCGAAGCGGCCGTAGTCCGCCGCCTCCGACATGGTGTGGTTGAAGAACACGATGCGGCCCTTCACCTTGTCGCCCAGCGCCGCCAGCTCCTCCAGGGAGCCCACCTCCACCACCTCCGCCGTGATGCCCTCCGGCGGAGTGGGCGCGCTGCCGCCCAGGGCCAGCAGCGCCAGGGGCAGGCCGCGCGTGCGCTCCGAGGCGAGGATTTCGCCGTGCTCCTCGCCGCGCACCCAGTGCGGCACCTTCACCGGCTCCTTCCACGCCTTCACCCCGTCCTCCTTGAAGGCGCGCAGGGCCCACTGCACCGCGGCCTCCGCGGACTCGGAGCCGGACAGGCGCGGCCCGATGCCGTCCGTCAGCTCCGCCAGCCGCGCGTACGCGTGGCCCTCCGAGAGCGCGGGGCCCATCAGCTTCGCCGCCGTTGCCTGCTGCGCGGCGGTCAGCTTCGTCACGGCCGGGGGCACGGCCTTCACCGACGAGGTGGCCGGGGACTTCGGCGCGGGCTCCTGGGACGGAGCGGTGGCGGTGTTCTGGGGGGACGGCGGCGCCGCGGACGTAAGCAGTTGCAGGGCCAGCGAGACGGGCAGGACGAAGGCGGACGTGGACACTCGAAGCCTCGAGGGGACCTGATGAGGAGCGTGGAGCGGGGTGGAAGTCCCAGGGGCCACCGCGCGCCGAGAGGGGGAACGCGGCGCGCGGGGCTCAACTGGGACGTCACGCACCGGTTCCGCGGTTGGGGAACGCGAGGCCCGGTACATACGCCATCTTCCAAGAAGAAGAGGACGTGCGTGCATTCTTTAAAGAAATTCCTCGCAGCGTCAAGGCGGGAAGTGAGCATTGCGACCCGCGGCCGATGTGAGTGTTCACGATTCCCCGCTACGCGGGACGTCCCACGGGCCGCACCGACCCCGGGTGACCCGGCACGTCCGACAGACTTTGGACAAGGATTCCGGATGTCTGGACACGCTGGCGCGCGTGCTATTCCCCGGACTCCCCAGGTCCGGCGCCCTGGCCGCCCCGCGTCAAGGCGACGAAGCGGACCGCGCCGCCAGGTGGAATGACTCGCCTGGAATTCTCCGTTGCCCACCCCGGAGGACCCGGGGGACAGTCCCACGGCCAGAGGT
>NZ_RAWL01000663.1:0-2987 GCF_003668885.1 Corallococcus sp. AB049A
GGCTTGGGCGGCGACACGGCGGTCTTCGTATCCAGCCCAGCGGGTCCCGGGGGCGGCTTGTCCGGGAGGTCCTGCTGGGGCTTCGTGGGGATGGGTACCAGGATGGGGCTGATCCGGCATCTCGACATGACCGTGTCCTCCTGACGCAGCCGCCGCGGGGTCCGGCCTTGCATCCCCCGCGTGCGGCTTCCTCTTGAAAACGTTCCAGGTCTGGTTCTTTTTTATGACCTGACAGGTCTTCATTCGAAGAGGAGCACGTCGTGCACCCAGCGGTCGGCCGGGGAGGCCTGGAGCCACGCCTGTCGCTCGTCGCGCAGGGCCACGCCGGGAGCGGCGCCCGAGTGGATGCGCTCGCGCACGGCGTTGAAGAAGCCGCCCGCGGAGTCAGGGATGTCCACCGTGGCGGCCAGCACCGCGCGCGCCCCGGCGTCGACGAAGGCCACCGGCAGGCTGAACGACTCATGTGGGAACGGCGCGGTACGCGCGGCGCCACAGGCGGCCAGGAAGACCAGGGGGGCATGCGGGAGCCCCTGCTCGCGCACCTGCCGGGCGGTGAGCGCGTACCGGCCATCCCGCTCCGGCGCCAGCATGAGGAGCGACGCGTCCGACAGCTCCTGGCTGAACACGCCATGCGTGTGGATCTCCACCTCGGTGGCGGTGGACATCGCCTCCAGCACGCGCGACGGCGTGGCGCGCGCACCCTCCAGCATCACGCGCCGGGCGTCGTCCCCTGGAGGAGGCGCCATGGGCGGCAGGCGCGCGAGGCCCAGGGCCGCGGGCGTGTCCACGTTGGACACGACCAGGTGCGTGCCGCCGTCCACTGGAGGAAGAGGGCCCGCCTTCGCGTGGCCCACCTGGTAGCTCCAGGCGATGTCCGGAGGCAGCAGCCGGGGAAGGCCCGTCACGGGAGGCGGGGCCAGCACCCGCACCTGCTCGCACCCGCGCAGCGCGTCCTGCAGCGCGGGAGGCACCAGCCCGGAGGCGTCCTGTCCAAGAGGCGCCGTGCGCGTCGAGTTGAAGTCCCCGAGCACCGCGCCGGAGGGACCTCGCGCCACCGTGAGCGTGCGCTCGTGCTGCACCGACACCGCGAGCACGCAGCGCTCCGGCACCTCGGTCACCTGGAGCTGGCGGCCCGCGAGGGTGAGCGCCTCCAGGTACGCGCCCGAGCGTCCGGCGTCGGAGATGAGCGCGGCGGAGGCGCGGGCCCGCGCGCGGCGGGCGGACACGTCATCGGGTCCGTGCTCCGCCTGCGTGAGGGCGCTGTGCAGCAGGGCGCGTCCGGCGGCGGGGTCTCGCTCCAATTCGAACTCACCCTGGAGCGCGTCCAGCAACGCGCGCTCACCGGGGCGAGGCTCGCCCTGTCGCAGTCCGGAGAGGGCGCGGGCCAGCGCGTCCGCGGCGCCGGGCATGGGGCCGAAGCGGGCCAGGTCCGCGAGCACGCCCGCGCCATTGAGCCCCAGCGGCGCACCGGACTCCATGGACTGCTCCAGGTGCTGACGGGCCTCGTCCACGCGGAAGTCCATCCACGCCAGCGTCGCCAGGTTGCGGTGTACGTAGCCGCGCTGCGCGAGCTCCTCCGGCGTGCGCGCCAGCGACTCGCGCAGGTACGCCCTCGCGGTGGGGGCGACGTGGTGGAAGCGCGCCACCTGCGCCAGCTCCTGGAGGAACAGCCGCTCCTGCTGCCATTCCCCCTGTGACTTCGCCAGCCGCCAGCCGCGCAGCGCGTGCTCGGAGGCTTCGGCGGGGCGGTGCAGCTCTACCAGGTACATGTCCGTGAGCCACCCGTGCAGGTCCGCGCAGCGGTAGTCCAGCCGCTGTGCCTCGCAGGTGCGCAGCGCCTCCAGCACGCGCGCCTCCGCCTTCCACCACTGGCCGTCGCCCACCTCCTGGTTGGCGCGCTCGCGTTCGGCGATGAGGTGGAACCACGGGTCACCCAGGCCCTCCGCGGCGCGAGCGAACGCCGTCACGTCCACGGGCCGCCCCGCTTGAAGCTCGTAGCCGAGCGCCCCCACGTACAGGTCCTCCTCACCGGAGTGGCGCAGCCTCTCCAGGAACGCCGGAGGGAACGGGGTCCTGCCTCGCACGAACCGCGCGTAGTCCCGGGCCAGGGGGCCGCGTTTCTGGAAGTCCCGGGCCGCCACCCGAAGGACGGTCGCGTGCAGCACCGTGCCGCCGTAGGCCCGGTCCAGCGCCTCCGCCAGAGGCAACAGCCGCAGCGCCGCGTCCTTCGAGGGCGCCGCGCGGACCGCGTCATAGAACGCCAGCCGGACGATGCCCGGAAGCTTCGCGGCCTCCTCCAGGGGCAGCGGCGCGTTGGCGTCCGCCATCAGGTCCTGCGTGGCCGCGAAGGCCTGCTTCCATTCGCGGCCCCGGGCCAGGGTCTTCTCGCGAAGCGCGACCGCCTTGTCCCGAGCCTCCGCGCTCCAGCCGGGCTCGCCCCGCTTCGCCACGGCGTCGAAGGCATCCGCCGCCAGCAGGGGCAGGTCCAGGTTGCGCAGCACGAGCGCCAGGTTCCACAGGGCCTGGGGATGGTCGGGCTGCTCGCGGAGCACGTCCTCCAGCACGGCCAGGGCCTCGTCGAGCGACGCCTGTTCGGACGCGCCCGCGTGGGCCAGCGCCAGCGCCACCGCGCGGTCGGAGTCCACGTCCGGGGAAGCCGGCGCGTTGCCCAGGTAGCTCAGGGCCTGCCGGGCGTCGCCCGACAGCAGGTACGCGGAGGCGATGCCGCGCCAGTCCTGACGGTCCTCCATCCCGGCCAGCTCCTGCAGCGGCAGCGGGGCCGCCGCGCGCGTCCCGCCGCGCATGGGCACGTAGGGTCGGTGCGCATCCAGGGCCCCGGACGTCAGCCGCGCCTCCAATGCGCGGGTGGGTGCCGGCGCGGGCCAGGGCGAGGAGGGCTCGCGGGTGACGCGCGCCGTCCAGACGCCCAGGGCGGCCAGGGTCAGGGCGAACGCCCCCAGGTGGTTCCAGCGGCGGGGAGCTGTCCC
>NZ_RAWL01000664.1:0-2958 GCF_003668885.1 Corallococcus sp. AB049A
GTGTGAGGCGCCCCGGAGATGACGATGACCCCGCTGGTCGAGTGGCGGACGCGGAGCGCGTTGTTGCCGGCGTCGAAGGTCCACCCGTCCGCGGCCAGGTCCGTGCGCTGCGACAGGGCGGTGCCGCCCGCCGTCACCGCCGAGGGGACGAAGGCGAGGCGCAGCACCTCCGTCGCGCTGGCGTCGTAGGTGGTGTAGCGGACCTCGTTGCCGGGCCCGTAGGTGACGCTCTTCACGACGGAGGTGGAGCGCAGCAGGTGGTTCTGCCCGGCGGGCGCCCAGTCCGGCTGCGCGCCCATGCCGATGACGAAGTGGCGGATGAAGTCACCCCACCCGTCCGTGAACCAGACGTTGTTGGGATACGGCCCGTCGATGGTGAGCCCGCTGTTGCGCACCATGTACGTGGCCCAGTTGAACGCGCGGAAGGCCTTGTCCTTCGCCGTCGCGTCCCCGGTGAGCTCCGCGTAGCGCGCGTTCACGGCGGCGTAGCGCGAGGTGTGGCTGCCCATCTTGTAGGGGAAGGCGTACTGCTCCTTGATGGGCCGCGCGCCGAACTCCAGCGTGTCTCCGAAGTTCGTCTCGATGAAGGCGATGATGTTCTGCACGTGCGCCTGCCAGTTCGGATCCAGGCCGGGGTTGTCCATCAGGAACTTGGCCGTCTCCCCGGGGACGAGTTGGTTCAGGTTGTTGGTGGCGTCCGAGCCCACGTCCTCGAAGTACTGGGTCCAGTTCTGCGTCGCGATGGGACCGCTGCCGCCCAGCAGCCACGCGAGGACGGTGGCCTGGGTGCTCTGCCATTGGGCCAGCTGCGTGCTGCTGTAGCCGGGCGCGCCGTTCAGCGCGCCCGCCTGTCCCAGTTTGATGAGTTCCTGGAACAGCTTGAGGGGCTCCACGACGTTGGACGCGTAGTTGTCCACGATGTTCGCGCCGGTGCGCACGGCGTTGTCGGAGGCCCGCACGCGGTACGGCCACGGCGACACGGTGGCGCTCGGGGTGCGCAGGTGGCTGGTGAGCTGGTTGGCCGCGTTGATGGCCATGTCGCGGTAGGCCGTGTTGCCATTGAACTTGAAGGCCTGGACGGCGGCCCACGCGAGCGCGCCCACCTTCTCCGGCTGGAGGTAGCCCACGCCGTCACCCACGCCCACCGAGCCGCCCGCCTGCGCGCCAGCGTACGTCAGCGTGCCGCTGGCGCCGCTCGCGTAGGGCACCTGGGACCAGTGGTCCCCCACGGCCGTCATGCCGTGCGCCAGGTGCCAGTCCAGCAGCGCCAGCGCGAGGTCGCGCAGGCGCGGGTCGTTCTTGTAGGGCGAGTACGCGAGGCCGGACTCGATGAGCATCGCGTTCAGGCCGGCGGGATTGTGTGGCCAGCCCACCGGCTGACCGGCGGGAGAACACCCGGGCGCCGTGCCGCTGCACAGGTACGAGTGCGCGTAGTAGGCCGGCTTGGCCACCGAAGGGTTCGTGAGGTTGGACAGGTTGGGGAGCGCGAGCAGGTAGTTCTGGTTCAGGTCCAGCACGTAGTCATACGCGGCGGAGCTGCCCGGGTTCGCGGGAGGCGCCCAGGACAGCAGCTTCCCCGTGCCATCGCACTGCGCGGCGTGCTGGTCGATGCTGCCGCCGCCGCTGCACGCGAGCGCCTGACGCACGGTGGTGGGCGCGGGCGCGTCAGCGGGCGCGGCACAGCGGGTCAGCAGGACGAGGAGCGTGAGTGCTCCGGTGAGGGAGCGGATGGTCCGCTCCGAGAGATGGGCATGCATGGGGGGGTGTCCTTGGAGGGGCGCACAAACGGCGCCGGCCCTGGAGATGGCTCTCTCCAGGGCCGGTGCATTATCGCCCGCACCCGGTCACCGGTTGCGTCAGGCCCGTCCTACGCGCCCAGGGTGACGAGCAGTTCGTCCAGTTGCTGGAACGTCTCGACCAGCGCCTCCGCGGCTCCGCCGGCAGCGTCGAGAGCTTCCTTCGAGGGGTAGAGCTCGCTCACGACCAGCAGCGTCTTGCCCTCTTTTTCCTCGAAGGTCACCGTGGTGACGGACGTGTTGTCGCCACCTTCCTCATTGGTCCAGACGAGGCGCGAGTGCGGTGTGACTTCTTTGTACGTACCGAAGAATGCCATCCCCTGGCCGAACACCAGACGGTACGTGCCGCCGGTACGAACATCCATCTCGCAGGAGGCCAGGGTCATTCCCATCGACTTCGGCACCCACCACTTCTTGAACAGCTCGGGCTTTGTCCACGCCTCGAACACGATGCGTGCCGGAGCATCGAAGGTTCGCGTGACGACGGTCTCACGCTCGGACTTCCGTTCCACGATCGTGCGGTTCTTCATGGGTGTGGGCTCACTCTCTTTGCTTGCGGCCATCGGCCTGTTCCTTCCGTTTCAATTCCTCGACCACCTTGTCCAGCTCGTCGAAGCGGACGTCCCAGAGCTGGCGGTACCGCTCGAGCCAGGCCATCTCGTCCTCCAGTCGGCGCGGGCCGATCTTGCAGGTCCGCACGCGCCCGACCTTCTCCGTGATCACGAGCCCGGCCCGCTCCAGGACACCGACGTGCTTCTTCATGCCCGTGAGGGTCATGTTGAACTTCTCGGCGAGGTCCGTGATCGAGGCCTCCGCACGCCCGAGCTGCTCCAGAACACCGCGTCGGGTGGCGTCGGAGAGCGCGGCGAACGAAGCATCGAGGCCGGCATTTTCACACTGAACCATTTAGTTCAGTATCTAACAGGCGGGGAGTTGGCACGCAAGAGCAGTTCGGGCGCGGGATGCGTGAACAACTGGGGCTGTGGGTTGTCTTGAGCGCCTCAACACCGCGCTGCCTGGGGTGGCCCTCGCGCCGCCCTCTCTGCCAAGGTGAGTGAGACAGTCCGTACCCAGCAGTTTAGTGTGCAGGGCGACCCAGGCAGGGACGATGAATCCGGTGGTGGAAGAGGCTCGGGTCAGGGAGACCGAGGTGGTGGAGAAG
>NZ_RAWL01000665.1:0-2954 GCF_003668885.1 Corallococcus sp. AB049A
GCTCAACCCGGAGCAGCAGGACGCCGCGAAGCGCGCGCTGGCCGCGGAGGACTTCTTCCTGGTCCACGGCCCGCCCGGCACCGGCAAGTCCACCGTGCTGGCGGAGGTCGCGGCCCAGGCCGTCGCGCGCGGAGAGCGCCTGCTCTGCACGGCGGCCAGCAACGCCGCGGTGGATCACCTGCTGGAGCTGTGCCTGGAGCAGGGCCTGCGCGCCCTCCGCGTGGGCCACCCCGCGCGCGTCGCCGCCCGCCTGCAGGAGCACACGCTGGACATCGTGGTGGAGGAGCACCCGGACCGCGTCGTCAGCCGCGACCTGTTCGACGAGGCCTTCGACCTCTTCGGCTACGCGCGCAGGCAGCGCAGCCAGGGCCGCAGCCGCGAGCGCTTCTCCAACGCCCGCTCATCCACGGCCGAGGCCAAGGACCTGATGGACGAGGCGCGCAAGCTGGAGAAGAAGGCCGTGAAGGCCGTGCTCGCGCGAGCGGACGTGGTGTGCGTGACGCTCGCGAGCCTGGGCTCCGGCGTGCTCGCGGGCGAGGAGTTCGACCGCGCGCTCCTGGACGAGGCCACCCAGGCCACCGAGCCGCTGGCCCTGCTGGGCTTCCTGCGCGCGCCCAAGGTGGTGCTCGCCGGAGACCCGCAGCAGCTGCCGCCCACCGTGCTGTCCCAGGAGGCGTCCAAGGCGGGCCTGGGCGTAAGCCTCTTCGAGCGCCTGCTCCAGGACCACGGCGACGACGTGAAGCGCATGCTGCGCGAGCAGTACCGGATGAACGCCGCCATCATGGCCTTCCCCTCCAAGGAGATGTACGGCGGCGAGCTGCGCGCCCACCCCTCCGTGGCGGACCGCACGCTGGACGGTGTGCTGAACCCCGGCGCCCAGGTGGACGCCCCGCCCGTGCTCTACCTGGACACCGCGGGCAAGGGCTTCGACGAGGAGGTGGAGCCCACCACGCACTCGCTGCTCAACCCCGGCGAGGCCACCTACGTCATCGCCCGCGTGCGTGAGCTGCTGGCCAAGGGGCTGTCCCCGCGCGAGCTGGCCGTCATCGCCCCGTACAGCGCCCAGGCCCGCCACCTGCGCGAGGCGCTGGAGGCCGTGCACCCGGACGTGGAGGTGGACACCGTGGACGCGTTCCAGGGCCGGGAGAAGGACGCCATCCTCGTCAGCCTCACCCGCTCCAACAGCGAGGGGCAGCTGGGCTTCCTCAACGACCTGCGCCGCATGAACGTGGCCCTCACCCGCGCGCGCCGGCACCTGTTCGTCGTGGGCGACTCCGCCACCTTGAGCAGCCACCCCTTCTACGGGCGCTTCATCGAAGGCACCCAGGCGGAGGGCGGCTACCGCTCGGCCTGGGAGTGGCCGGACCCGGCTGAACAATGATTGTCATCCCAACGACTCAGGGCTGCCCCGGAGGACTACGCAAGGAGTGCGGGCCGGCCGCGCGAAATTTGTCGCATCGCTGAACGAATTTTGTCACCTGCCCGGCCGCTGGGCGGGGGAGACGGCCGGAAATCAGGCATTTGGCCCCATCCCAGGGGTCGGCACGAAGACTGCTTTCCTTCCCAAACACGGAGGGAATGCATGTCTCAAGCGCCTGTGGTGACCAAGGAGAATGACGTCTGGGTGATTCGGATCGACCGGCCCAACGGCAAGACCCAGGAGTACCGCTGCGCCACGGAGAGCCAGGCCCGGCAGCTGGCCATGGTGCTCGGAAAGCCGGACACCGGCGGCCCGCCGCGCCCGGCGGCGTCGTCCAGCACCGTCGCGTAGGGTCGCCAGCACCCGGGGGGACGGAGTAAGCCGGTGGGCACGAGGAGACACCCGTGCCCGCCGCCGCATTCGAATCCCTCACCGTCGACGCAGAAGGACTGCAACTGCACGTGCGGCAGCGTGGCGCCCGGGGCGCCCCCGCCGTCTTGATGCTCCACGGGTGGCTGGACCACTCCCACAGCTTTGATCCGCTCTGCGAGCACCTGCCCGAAGCCTGGCGCACGGTGCTGCTCGACTTTCGCGGCATGGGACAGAGCGCCCACGCCGGCCCCGGCGCCGCGTACCATTTCAGCGACCACCTGCTGGACGTGGAGGCCACCCTGGACGGCCTGGCCCTGCCGCCGGTGCACCTGGTGGGGCACTCGCTGGGCGGCATCGTCGCGCTGGCGTACGCCGCCGCGCGCCCGGAGCGGGTGAAGAGCCTGACCCTCATCGAGAGCCTGGGCCCCTCCGGAGGTCCGCCCACCGGCGCCGTGCAGCGGCTGCGCGGCTTCCTGGACGACGCGCGCCGGCCCCCCAACCGCAAGCGCTACCCCACCGTGGAGGCCGCGGCGGAGCGCCTGCGTCAGGCGAACCCCACCCTCTCCCCGGACGCGGCGCTGCTCTTCGCGCGCCATGGCACCCGGCGCACGCCCGAGGGCGACTTCGCCTTCACCTTTGATCCGCGCCACCGCCGCCGCTTCGGCCAGGGCTTTGATGAAGCCCAGTGGCTGGCGCTGGAGGCCGCCGTCACCTGCCCCGTGCAGCTGTTGCGCGGCACCGAAGGCCTGTCCCCCGCCCCGGAGCTCCTGGAGGGACGGCTGGCGGCGCTGCGCACGCTGGTGTCCCCGCCCCGCTCGTTCGAAGGCGGCCACCACGTGCACCTGGAGCAGCCCGCCGCCATCGCCGCCGCGATCGCCGCCTTCGTGTCCGAAGCGTCAAGTTCCTGACCTGAAAAGTTGGGGGTGCAGGTTGGCAAAAGGTCAGGAAAAACCTTTCACCCTCCAGGGCACCCCGGTTCCCTCCAGCGCTCACTTGGCCGCTAACGCCTGAGCCAAGTCCCTGAATTCAGGTGGGCACCGGGTGACAGCCCCGGGCGGCACGGGTCTTGATTAGGGGGAGCCCGAGTTGGATCACGTGTCCCGGGCATCCGTGTGCGTGTGGTGGGGAAGGGTGGGGAGCGGACAATGGTGATGGGGTGGAG
>NZ_RAWL01000666.1:0-2932 GCF_003668885.1 Corallococcus sp. AB049A
GGGTGGGGGAGGTGTTGCGAGCGCGGGGAGCGACTTAGCTTCTGGCGCCGGAAGTCCCACGTAGCGAAAGAGATTTCCCCAGGAGTGGTCCGTGGCCAAAAAGTCCTTCACGCTGATGGTCATCCCGGACCACGACGCTCCGGTGAAGCGCTACACCATCCAGCGCTCCTGGCTGGTGCAGGTGGGCATGGGCCTGATGCTGGTGGCGGGCCTGGGCGCCGGTGCGAGCATCCACTACCTCCAGGTGGCGGCGGACGCGTCGGAGAACCGCATCCTGCGTGAGGAGAACCTCACGCTGCGCTCGCAGCTGAAGTCGGTGCGCGAGCGCATCGAGCACATCGGTTCGACGCTGGACCGCGTGGAGCGGTTCGACCAGAAGCTGCGCGCGGTGACGCTCTTGTCCGACCCGCAGCGCAACCTGGCCATGGGCCCCACGGAGCCGGAGGCCGGCACCGCGGTGCCCGCGACGGACACGCAGTTCACCCAGCTGACCACCACGGACACGCCCAAGATGATGCTGGGCCGCCTGGACCGGCTGTCCGCGGAGGCCACCCGCCAGGAGCTGAGCCTCCAGGACCTGCAGGCCTACTTCCAGGACCAGAAGTCGCTCTTGGCCTCCACGCCGTCGGTGTGGCCGGCGCGCGGCTGGGTGACCAGCGATTTCGGCCAGCGCCTGGACCCGTACACGGCGGACCGCGTGACGCACGCGGGTCTGGACATCGCGGCGCCTCACGGCAAGGAAGTCACGGCGCCGTCCGACGGCACGGTGGTGTTCGCGGGCCTGGAGGGCGGCTACGGCAACGTGCTCGTCATCGACCACGGCTACGGCATCAAGACGCGCTACGGCCACCTGTCCAAGATCCTGGTGAAGGCCGGTGACCGGGTGAAGCGCGGCTCGCCCATCGCGGCGGTGGGCAACACCGGCCGCTCCACCGGCCCGCACCTGCACTACGAAGTGCGCGTGAACGGCGTGCCGCAGAACCCGCGCAAGTTCATCCTCGAGGAGTAGGCGTCCTCAGGTTCCTTCCGGCTCCGGGAGGAACGCGTCCAGGCGCAGGCGCCGCCGCTGCAGGCCGTGCGTCCGCCCGGTGCGCTCCATGATGTAGGCCCGCTCCACCTCCGCCCACAGGAGCGGCCCCAGCACCTGCCAGTGTGACGGCTGGTGCACCGTCAGCTCCAGCAGCGCCACGGTGAAGCCCGGCACGTCCGTGTCGGAGGCACCCGGAGGCAGCGCGGGGCGCAGCTCCTCCGACAGCTTCGCGCGCGTCGTCTCCGCGCTGTCCTCGCGCACGGTGAGCTGGGACGTGGGGAGCAGCAGCACCGCGAAGCCGTCCGGCTGGAAGCGCACGATGCGCGCGTTCGGGTACTGCCGGGCCAGCGACGCCACGACGCCCTGGAGCAGCGCATCCCCGGCGGGGAAGCCGAAGCGCGCGTTGAAGTGGATCATCTCCTTCACGTCCACCATCACCGCGCCCACGCGCCAGCCGTCGTGGTGCGCGTGCGTGGACAAATCAAACTCCTCCTTGAGGAGCGTGCCCTGCGTCAGCGCCAGCACGTGCATGGCGCCGGTGGCGTCCGGCTGGCCGCGCCGGCGCTGCTCCGCGGCGATGAGCTCCCGGGCGGCGGCCTGCGGTGCCTCCTGGGCATGGCCCGGGCGCGCGGCCCGGGGATGGAGGGCGACGAGGGCGGTGGCGGTGGCGTCGTCGAGTGTGTAGGGCATCGTGTCCGCGTGTGTAGCGCGGACCGGCCGCGGGCGCAGGAAAGCTTCTCCCCGCGCCCGCTCCGTCGCCCTCTCAGCGCATGCGGTGCGCCGTGACCGTGACTTCGTCCCGGTCATGGTAGAGCTGGCGGACGGTGAGGCCCTCCCAGCCTCCATCGTCCACGAGTATCTGGCGCACCCGCAGCAGCAGCGGGTTCTTGTCCTTCATGGGCAGCTTGATGTTGGCCACCAGGTTGCGCGCCCAGCGGCGCCGGCCCCACTTGGCCAACAGCTGTGCCACTTCCAGGGGCCGCCACGCCATGTCGCAGAAGAGCCAGTCCGCGGACTCCTCCGGGGCGTAGGCGAAGGCGCTCTCCTGGACGTGCTGGACGCGCGAGTTCCTGGCCAGCTCCGGCATCAGCTTCGCCGGGTCCACCGCCACCACCCGCGCCCCGCGCGCCACCAGCCGCTGTGTCCAGCCGCCCGGCGCCGCGCCCAGGTCCACGCAGACGTCGCCGCGCCCGGGCTCATGGGCCAGCCCGTCCAGCGCCTCCTCCAGCTTCATGGCCGCGCGGGAAGGGGACTCGCCCGCGCGCTTCATCCGCCGCCGCCCGCCAGGGGCCAGGGACAGGGCCTCCCGGGCACTGACCGCACCCAGCGTCAGCACCCCGTCCGGCGCGACGCACAGGCCCACCAGCAGGGCCCCGGCCTCGCGCGCACGGCCGTCGTCCTCCAGCAAGCGCCCGGAGGGAAGGGCCGCGCGGACCGCCGCCTCCAGGGCCTCGGCGCGGCCCGCCTGCGTGTTGCCCTTCGCGCTGTCCGGCGTGTAGGCCCTCACCAGCCAGGGCACCCGCGTGGGCAGCCCGGACATGGCGGCCCGGATGTCCTCCACCGGCACCTGCGCCCCACCCGCGGGCGCCCAGGTGTTGATGACCTTCTCCACCGCCCGGCCGAAGGCGGGGGGCACGTCCGGCCGCTGCTCGGACTCCACCAGGGCAGGGCCCAGCAGGCGCGGACCGGCGCCCGCCCAGGTCAGCTCCTCGAAAAGGTGCCCTTCGAAGCCCTCCCGGCACGTCCACAGCCACCGGCCCGGCTGGGCCGCCAGCGTCTGTGCGGGCATGGATGGCACCCGCGCCCGAGGTGGGATGCGCGGCGGGGGCGAGGCGATGGGCGCTGGCGCGGCGCGTCCGGGGCTTCCGGGACGGGCCGTGGAGGTGGGCTTGCCACCCGCAC
>NZ_RAWL01000667.1:0-2921 GCF_003668885.1 Corallococcus sp. AB049A
GTCGACAGCCTGCCCGGCGCGGCGGACCTCGAAGTACAGGTAGGCGCCCTTGAGGGAGCCGGTGTCCCCCACCTCTCCCACCACGTCCCCCGGGGCCACGCGCGCGCCCACGGCGACGGCGATGGTGGAGAGGTGGGCGACCAGCGTGTGGAAGTCGTCGCCATGGTCGACGATGAGCAGGTTGCCGTAGCCGCGCAGCCAGCCCGCGTAGACGACGGTGCCCTCGGCCACCGCGTGCACGGGGGTGCCCGCCGGGGCGCGGATGTCCACGCCCTTCTGCACGGTGACGGTGTTGAAGCGCGGGTTCACCACGCGGCCAAAGCCCACCTCCACGATGCCCGTCACGGGCCGGGGCAGCTTGCCCTTCAGGGCGCCGAAGCCGCTGGTCGCGGGGGCCTCGTGCAGGTCCGCCAGCATGCGGGTGAGCTCCGCGTCCGCGCCCTCCAGCTCGCGCACGGCGCGCTTCGCCAGCTCCGCTTCACCGGCCAGCTTCCCGACGACCTCCTCCAGCGCCTCCTGCTGCGCCTGGGCCTGCTTCGACTGCTGCTGGAGGAAGGCCACGCGCTGGGACAGCGAGGTGTGCAGCCGCTTCAGCTCCAGTGTCGCCTGGCGCTGGAGGGTCGCCACGTGCTGCACGGTGCGCAGGAGCTCCAGGTCGCCCGCCATGCTGGCCTCCAGCGCGCGGGCGCGCCACATGAGGGCGGCGAAGTCGTCCGCGGACAGCAGCACCTCCAGCGGGCGGCGGCGCTGGAGCCGGTACAGCGTGCGCAGGCGCGGGGACAGCCGGCGCAGCTGGGCGCGCAGGGCCTCGCGCAGCACGGCCTCCTCACGCTCCGCGAGCGCGACGCGGCGGCGGAAGAGGTTCAGGTCGCCCTCCAGCGCGCGCACGCGGCGGCGCGAGAAGGCGGCCATGTCTTCCATCAGCTCCATGCCCTCCAGCACGGAGAGCTTCTTGGCCTCCACCAGGGCCAGCGTCGCGCGCTGCGCGGCCAGCTTCTCGCGGATGGCGGCGCGCTCCGCCTCCTCGGACTGCTGGGCGAACGCGGCCGTCGCGCCCAGGAGGGCCATGAGCCAGACGAGCTGCTTCATACGCGCAGGAAGCGCCCCACCGCGACGAAGCTGCCGCCCAGGCCCAGCGCGCAGCCGGCCACGAGCAGCTCCAGCGCGGTGCGCGTCTCCACCCACGGCGCGGCCACGCCCGGCCCCAGCAGGAACGCGAAGAGCGAGCCCAGCGTGGGTCCCAGCAGCCGGCCGAACAGCCACAGCCCGCCCACCGCCACCAGCGCGCCCAGCAGGCCCTGCAGCAGCCCCTCCAGGAGGAACGGCGCCTTCACGAAGCGGTCCGTGGCGCCCACCAGCTTCTGGATTTCAATCTCCTCGCGCCGCGAATAGATGGCCAGCTGGAGCGTGGCCGCGACGATGACGATGGTCGTCCCCAGCACCACCACCAGCGCCACCAGCGCCCCGAAGCTCAGCGCGCGGGCGATGGCGGACAGCCGCTCCACCGCGGCCTCGCCATAGTCCACGCCGGTGACGCCGGGCAGCGCGCGCAGCTCCTTCGCCAGGGCCGCCAGCGCGGAAGGAGAACGGCGCGCCTCCGGCACGCGCAGCTCCAGCGTCGCGGGCAGCGGGTTCTCCGGCAGCTCCGACAGCGCCTCGCCCAGGTCGCCCAGCTCGCTCTTGAGCCGCTTCAGCGCCGCTTCCGGCGGCACCACCGTCACCTCGCCGTGGCTCAGCTCCACCACGCGCGAATAGACGCCGTGCACCTCGTCCTCGCCCAGCTGCGGCGCCAGGTAGAGCGTCACCTCCACCTCGCCGCCCAGCGACGCGAGCAGGTTGTCCACCACGTGCGACGCGCCCCGCGCCAGCCCCGCCGCGAACAGCGCGATGGCGATGGTGGAGACCGCGATGAAGTGCACGAAGGGCGCGTGCTTCAGCCCCCCGGCCGCCGAGCGCCAGAAGTAGGCCGCCTTCGACAGCGCGCTCATACCAGCATCCGCCGCGCCGCCTTGACGCCGTCCTCGTCGGAGACGATGAGCCCGCGCTCCAGGCGCACCGTGCGCTTCTGGTAGCGCGACAGGAGCGTGGCGTCGTGCGTGGCCACCATCACCGTGGTGCCCCGGATGTTGATGTCCGTGAGCAGGTCCATGATTTCGACGGTGAGCGCCGGGTCCAGGTTGCCCGTGGGCTCGTCCGCCAGGAGGATGGTGGGGTCGTTCACCAGCGCGCGCGCAATCACCACGCGCTGCTGCTCTCCACCCGAAAGCCGCAGGGGCAGCGAGTTCGCCTTGTGCTCCAGCCCCACCAGCTTGAGCATCCGGTGGACCTTCTCACGCCCCTCCGCACGGGGCACGCCCAGCACGTCCAGCGTGAAGCCCACGTTGTCCGCGACGCTGCGGTGGGGCAGCAGCTTGAAGTCCTGGAACACCACGCCGATGTTGCGGCGCAGGTACGGCACCGCCGACTCGCGGATGCGCGCGATGTTCTTGCCGCCCACCAATATCTGCCCCTTGGTGGCCTTCTCCCCGCAGAAGATGAGCTTGAGCAGCGTCGTCTTCCCGGCGCCGGACGGGCCGGTGAGGAAGACGAACTCGCCCTTCTCCACGTTCAGGTTGATGTCCTGCAACACCGGCGGATCGCCGGGATACGCCTTGTAGACGTGGAAGAACTGGATCATGACCGGAGCAGCGCGAGGCCTCCGGTCAGACTACCACGCCCCTGGAGCCCGCCCAGGAACGGGCCGGGCGCGGGACTACGAGGGCTCGCCCTCGCTCGCCAGGTAGCTGAGGATGACCTCGTCCAGGCTCTTCTCGGAGATGAGGTCCTCTCCGAAGAGCGTCTCCACGCCCACCTCGTTGATGCGCGGCTTCTCCTTGAGGGCGCGCGCGGCGGCCACTTCCGGAGGCAGATGGGAGGCGGGG
>NZ_RAWL01000668.1:0-2910 GCF_003668885.1 Corallococcus sp. AB049A
GGGATGGGGTCGCGCTCCAGGAGGGCGCTGACGCGCATCACCAGCTCATCCGCGGCCCGGTTGGTGGGGGCCACCGCGAGGATGCGCTCGTGGGGGTAGGCGCGCAGGGCGCGGGCGATGAGGTCCGCGACGGCCGTGGTCTTTCCGGTGCCGGGCGGGCCCCAGATGCTGCCCCACGGCTGGCGCCACAGCCGGTCCACGGGGATGAGCTCCGCGTCGCGGGGGGACGGCGTGGAGGGCAGCAATTCCCCCTTCGCGCGCGCCAGGGCGTTCTCGAGCGCGGGGACGCGTTCCTCGTAGGCGGCAGCGGCGGCGCACAGGGCCTCCGCGAAGTCGTAGGGCCGGTAGCACCAGCGCTCGCAGGAGAGGACGCGGCGGTCCAGGTCCTCGCCGGAGTCGGAGGAGGCGAAGACGCGGCCGGATTCGAAGTCCAGGTGGACGATGTTCCCGGCGAAGACGAGCTCCTCGCCCAGGAAGCCCAGCAGCGAGCCACCGGACCAGTCCGGATCCGCGGCGGGCACGGGCACGAGCCCCAGCACCCCGGGCCCGGCCAGGCCCACCTCGCGGGCCTCCTGGATCCGCTGCGCGCGGTACTGGCTGCGCTCGGCCACCAGCGCGTCGCGCAGGTCCTCCGGGAGATAGGTGGGCGCGACCCACTGTTCCCGGCGGCGCCCGGAGGACACGGCGGCCTGCATGGCCTCGCGCTCCGCGGGGGTGACGTCACCGGAGGCGGACACGTCGCGCGCGGGAGCCTCTTCGACAGGACGCGCGTCGGCCGCGTCGTCCACGCGGATGAGGTTCGGCGCGGGCGGCTTCGGCGTCCCAGCGTCAGCGAGGCGCGGGGCTTCTGCCTCGTCACCGCGAACGGTGGGCACCGCGCGGTTCATGCGGTGGGAGGGCGGCCTGGACGCCAGCGCCGCGGAGTCCAGCTCCCGGAAGGTCAGCGTCCGTCCCTTCGCGGATGCCCTGCCCTTCACCTCCGTGGCCTTCGGCGCGGGCGCGGCGTCCTCGTCCTCGGGCGGCCACGACGAGCGGACCCGGAGCACCGGCGCGGCGTGTTCCACCTGGACGTCGGTGTCGTACTCCACGCGGAGCACGGGCATGAGGCCATCCGGAGCACGCTCGTCCCGCGGCGCCTCCCCCTGACCCGACTCCTCGTCCGTCCTGCGCATCATACGGGGTGCTCGCGGCGCGGCCCTTCCTCACCTCGGAATGGGGCGATGCCGGGAGCCGGCCAAGCTAGGGGAGGCAGCGATCTGCGTCAACGCACGCGCAGGGCCCCTCGCACGCCTGCACCAGGGGTGAAGCCCCAACGCGACAGCCCGGGCCGCGCACACTCGCGGACCCGGGCCGTCATCACCGCCCTGGAGCTGCGTGGCGACTACAGCAGCGGGCAGAGCAGCCCGCCGCCCGTGTTCGCCGGGCAGCCTTCGCCCTGGCAGTACACGGGACCCACGCCCACGGAGATGAGGCCCTGAAGGCTGGGCACCTTCACCTTGCAGGTGCCAATCGTCGCGTTACCGGACGCGTCCGCCACCGAGTACACCATCGTGTAGACGCGGCCGTTGCCCAGCAGGCTGGACTCCGCGCGCAGCTGCGCGGACTTGCGGTCCGCGCTCAGCTTGATGTCCTGGCACTTGAAGAGGGCCAGGCTGAACAGCGCGTCCTCGGACTCGTCCGACTCCACGCGGAGGATGGAGGCCGACTGCTGCAGGTCCAGCGTCCCGCCGCAGGTGTCCACCGCCGGCTGCGCGCAGTCCGCCAGCGTCACCGTCTTGTAGTCCGCGCCCAGGGTGCGGGCCAGCACCAGGTTCTTGCTCGCCCCGGCCACCGGCGCCGCATCGTCCACCACCGTCACCGTCGCGGAGCACGACGCGGAATCCATCCCGTCCGACACCGTGAGCGTCACCGGCGTCGTGCCCACCGGGTACTGGCCCGCCGGGCTGGCCGTGATGCTCAGCGGCTGCGGGAAGCCGTCCGGATCATACGAGCCATTGTCGATGGACGCCGTCGCCCCACACGACGCGTTCGCCGGCACCGTCACGTCCTTGCACAGCGCCACCGGCGCCTGGTTCACCAGACAGCCGCCGCCCGCCGCCAGCGTCAGCGACCCCGTGTTGTTCTCCTCGCTGTCCTCCGGGAAGAAGTCCACGTGGTCCGCGACCACGAACAGCTTCTGCGTACCGTCCGGCACCTGCACCGCCGTCTCGAACGCATAGCGCTCCTTGCCCACCAGCCACGGCACGTTCACCGTCGCCAGCAGCGTGCCGCCCTCGGCCGGGTCCCCGGCGTAGATGCCCGCCACCGAGGGGTCGATGCCCGTCGGCGCCTCGTTGACGATGGTGCCCGTCACCGTCGCCACCTGGCCCTCCGCGCACGTCACGCCCAGCCCGGCCACCGCCAGGTCCATGCCCGTGTGCAGCGCGGCCCTGGACTGACGCGGCCCCGCGCCCTCCTCCAGGGTTTCGGTACCACAGCCGCCCAGCAGCAGCAGGGAGGCGAAGAACGACAGAGGACGGCGCAAGGACATGACTCTCTCCAATGAGAAGGGCGGTGCCGGGTCGGGGGGAGCGGTCCTGACGCCAGACAATGACAACCAGGCCCGTGCACAATTCTCTGCCATAAACGGATTTTTCTAGCAATACGGGCAAGGCTGTACCCAGGTCCAGGTATACACAGACACCCCATTGGAGCCCCAATGACCCGGCTGTCTGTCTTTGCGAGGAGTCGAGAAACGGCGCACTCCATGTCTGGGTTTGGACGACCTGACAGGTTGCCGCTCTCTCGGGGAAGAGGGGGGCAGGCGGCCGTCGCAGTGGACAGCGCCCTCCCTGATGGGGTTGGTTGGGCCCTCCCCGGCTGTTGAGGGGACCTACACCATGGCCTCCATCGCTCCCCGCTATGCCCACC
>NZ_RAWL01000669.1:0-2905 GCF_003668885.1 Corallococcus sp. AB049A
CGCCTGCCCTCCCCCGAAGCAGCCGGCCGGACGTCACCGCGCCCGGGACGCGGTGGACGAATCCCCCCGAGCACCGGGTTGCTCTAGTCGCATGGATGGCGAGCGAATCAAGGTGCTGCTGGTGGAGGACGACGGGGACAGCCGCGAGCTCCTGGCGGAGCTCCTGGAGGACGACTTCGAGGTCACCACCGCGTCGGACGGCGTGGCGGGCCTCAAGGCGTTCGAGGCCACCCACCCCGACGTCGTCGTGACGGACGAATCCCTGCCTGGAATGAACGGCACGGAGCTGGCGCAGCAGGTGAAGGAGCGCGAGCCCAGGGCCCGCGTCGTCCTGGTCTCCGGCTATGCGCAGGTGGAGGGCGCGGACTACTGCGATGCCGTGTTGCGCAAGCCCATCGACGTGGAGCGCCTCAGCCGCATGGTGGGCGAGCTGGGGGACGCGGCACGGCACTGACGGAAATTCGCGCGGGGCTCAAGCCTGCCATCCGCGCGAGCCGTTCCTAACTTTCCAGCCATCGCCCAGGAGGGCCCCATGAGGTACTGCGCACGGTGTGGCTCGGAGTATCAGGACAGTGTCGTGGACTGCACGGATTGCCCCAACCACCCACCGCTCGTCTCCGCGGAGGAGATGCGCGAGCGGGGGCTGCCCCTGCCCCATGAGCTGGATCAGCGCCGCTTCGTGAGGGCGGGCATCGCGGACGACCCCGTGACGGCCCAGATCTTCGCGGACGTGCTGGAGGAGCACCGCATCCCGCTCATCGTGCGGCCCGGCCGCTCGGGGGTGGTGGACGAGCTGACCACGGGCAACCTGCTGCCCTGGTGGGAGCTCCTGGTGCCGGACACCGACCAGGTCCGCGCCGCCCGGCTCCTGGAGGAGGAGAAGATCCAGGGGCGCGCCTACGCGGACGAGGCCGGCCGCGCGGCGGAGGAAGAGGAGCTCGAGGACGAGCGCGCGCGCCAGGCGCCCGTCGACACGGCCCCCCCAGCTCTTTAGGGCGTCCCCACGTCCGCGCTGCCACGGGCGGGCGTGGGCTGGGACGCGACGGTGGCGGGCGGACGCCGGGCCTCGAAGAGGCTCACGCCCGTCACGCGCCATTTGTCATAGCGCGCGTTGCGGGCGAGGAACGTCTCCAGGTCCTCGTCCACCACGCGGTTGTAGCCGCCCCTGGACGCGTGGCGCAGGAACGTGCGCTTCTTCTTCTGCACCACGAAGCCCAGGTGGGTGATGCGCGTGGCCTTCAGCGGCAGGTCCTCGCGCATCACGACGAGGATGGTGCCGGAGGGCACGCCGTGCGCGTGCTCCAGCACCTTGTCCAACGGAATCATGTTCAGCGTGAAGGTGCCCACGGGCTGGCGCTCGCGGGGCAGCTGCAGCGCCATGGACGACTTCGACTGCCAGGTGTGCGCGGTGAGCGTCTTGGTGACGGGGACGGTGTCGTCCTTCGCGTACTTGCGAGTGACGTCCACCAGCAGGCCCTTCTTGATGTTGTTGGGCAGCCACTGCGCTTCCATCAGGTGGTTGCGGTCCTCGTAGGTGGGCGTGCTCGCGTAGCGGATCCGCTCCAGCAGCGCCGGCACCTCCGGCTCGCCGCGCGCCAGGCCCAGGGCCAGCGTCTCCTCCACGAAGGTGAGGCAGTCCACCGCGTCCAGGCGGAAGGTGGGGTCCGGGTCCACGCCCTGCCCTTCGCCCAGTGGAGACAGGACGTAGGGCGTGTTGAGGAACTTCTCGCTCATGCCCAGCAGGCGCTCCGCCAGCGGGGACTCGGCCTTGTCCGCGATGAGGGCCGCGCGCTGCTCGGGCGTGAGGGCAATCCAGCCGTTCTGCCGCACGGGAGGCGACACCGGAGCTTGGGGAGCCTGGGACAGCAGCGAGAGCGCGAGCACACCCCACAGGCTCACGGCGCCACCCCGGCCTTGCGCAGGATGGCCTTGCGCCGGTCGTCCGCCAGCTGGAGCGTCTCCAGCTCCTTCTCGTAGACGAGCTTCTCCTCCCCCTTCGCGTTCCACGACGCGAGCACCAGCCAGTCCAGCGACGCGGCATCGCCGCCCTGGTACAGCACGCGCGCGGCGGAGGCCGCCAGGGTGCGGTCCGCGTCCTTCAGGAGCGGCGTCAGCAGAGGGCTGGCCTTCTTCGCCGGCACGCCCTCGAAGAGCACCAGCCCCTGGCGGCGCACGAACTTGTCGCTGTTGCCCAGGAGCTTCTGCGCGAAGGCGAAGCCCTCCGGGGCGCCCAGCCGGCACAGGCCCCGGGCCGCGGCGAAGCGCGTGCTCTCCGAGTCGCTGTCCAGGTACGTCTTGAGCGCGGCCTTCTGCTTCGCGTCGCCGCTGGCGCCCACGGCCTCCAGGAGCGCGGCGCGGACCTCCAGGTCCTGCTCGTCCTTCACGGCGGCCATCAGCGGCTTGCCCATCTTCGGGTTCCGGGAGGCCCCCAGCGCCCGCGCCGCCTCGCGGCGCACGCCGCTGCTCTTGTCCTGGAGCAGCGGCAGCACGGCGGCGGTGTTGCGGCTGCCCAGCCGGGCCAGCCCCTGCGCCGCGTACATGCGCACGGCGCTGTCGCCGTCCGTCGTCATCTTCACCAGCGTGGGCTCACCGGAGCGCGCGCCCAGCGACGCCAGCAGCGCCACCAGGTTGCGGCGGGTGCGCTCCTCGTGCGTGGTGCGCAGGATGGGGCCAATCTCCTCCGCCGCGTAGGCCTCCTCGCGCAGGAAGCGCAGGCGCGACGTGGCGGGGGGCACCGGGGCGCCGTTGGCCACCTGGGCCAGGACGGTGTCCGCCTCCGCGCGGCTCTGGGCCTTCTTGGACGCGGACCCGGGGCCGGCCAGGCCGGTCAGGGGCAACAGCAGGACGACGAGCAGGGCACGGACGGACGGAGGACGCACAGGGGCACCCATGCCTGTCTCTTATA
>NZ_RAWL01000066.1:0-26997 GCF_003668885.1 Corallococcus sp. AB049A
GCTCCCCATCCACCCCACCAGGTTGCCTCCCCGTGGGGTGGGGTGGATGTCCGCGAGTGGTCGCTGAAGGGGGCTGTCTGTCGAATGGCGGCGCGCGCCGGGGGCGGGTGGCTTCTAACGGCGCTGGCGGCTTGCTTCCGTCCGCATCCATCCCGAACACGGAGGATGCACCGGATGACCTCGATGAATGCGCCGTTCCGCTGGACGCTGTCGCTCGCCGCCGCGCTGGGACTCGCCACCTCCGCGGGAGCCCAGGAGCCGGTGGAGCCACCGCCGGAGCCCCAGGCGGAGACGGAGACGACCACGACGACGTCCACCACCACGAGCTCGGAGACGAGCTCGGAGGGGATGTCGCGGCAGGCGGAGATGGGCCGCATCGGGCCGCAGTTCGCGGTGAGCGGCAACGTGGGCTTCGGCCTGGGCTACGTCTACACGAACGGCCAGAGCCCGGGGGGCGGCCTGGAGGATTTGAAGATCACCGACTCCGCGAAGATCTCCTTCCCCATCATCGCGGAGCTGGGCTTCCGGGTGACGCCGCGCTTCTACCTGGGCGTGTGGGGCAGCTGGGAGCCGGTGCTGACGAAGACGAATGCGCTGTCGTGCCCGGAGGGCTTCCAGTGCGACACCTTCCAGTGGCGCGTGGGGCCGGAGGTCCGCTACCACATCCGGCCGGGCTCGGGCTTCGACCCTTACATCGGCCTGGGCGTGGGTCTGGAAATCCTGAAGAGCCACGTGGAGGGGGACACGCAGCTGCAGGTGGCTCCGGGCGTGTTCGTCCCCACGCACGTGGACACGCACGTCAACGACCGGGGGCCCACCATCGCGCGCGTCACGCTGGGCGGCGACCTGCGGGTGTCGCGGAGCCTGTCGGTGGGGCCCATCATCAGCGCGTCCGTGGGCCAGTACACGGTGCGCACCGGGACGCAGACGCTGGACATCACCGGCGTGGGCAGCCGGGACCAGGACCTCGCGCCCGTGGATGACGGCTTCCACGCGCTGTTCACCGCGGGCATCCGGATCGCGTTCCTGCCCCTGTAGCGCGTGCGCGGCGTGCACTTTCCTGGAACCTGGGGACCGGGTGAGGTGTCTTGGGGCGCACCTCTCCCGGAGGGTGCATGGCGTCTCGAAAGGTGTTCGTCGTGGTGGCCGGGCTGGCGCTCCTGCTGGCCGGCGTCTTTGTCTGGATGCGCGCCCCCGCGCCGGCCGTCGTGGGGGTGCGCGGCGAAGCGGTGACGTCCTCCCCTCCGCCCGCGTCCGGCCCGGCGCGGACCGCGGCGCGCCATGGAGGCGGAGCGACCGCGCTCGTGGAACAGCCCATGCGGGACGCGGATGGAGCGCTGCGCGTGGAGGCCGTCACTGCGTCCGGGCCGCTCGCGGGCGCGGAGGTGACGCTGTACCTGCGGGGACCGGCGTCCCCCGGTTCGCGGCTGCCGTCGTGGCGCGTGGCGGGACAGGGGCGGACGGACGCGGGCGGCGCGCTGGTGTTGCCGGCGCGTCCCGGTCCCTATCTCGTCACCGCGCGCGCGCAAGGACTGGCGCTGGCGCGCGCGGAGGTGACGCGTCCCCGCGGTGAAGCGCTGTCCACGGTCCGCCTGGTGCTGGAGCCCGGCGTGTCGCTGACGGGCCTGACGGTGGAGCGCGTGGGCGGCGCGCCGGTGCCCCAGGTGGAGCTGACGCTCACGCCGCACACCGGCTTCGAGGATGCGCTCCCCGTGTTCCTGCAGACGGGCGCGTCCGTGCCGGACGAGGCGCGGCACGAAGCGCTCAGCGACGCACGGGGCGCGTTCGGATTCCACGGCCTGGCGCGCGGTGAATACCAGTTGGAGGCGAGAGCCCCGGGCCATGCGCCCCACCGCATCGCGCGCGTGCACGTGCCGGGGACGGACGTGCGTGTCGAACTGGACGGCTCCGCGTTCATCGAGGGCTTCATCACCCGCGCGGATGGAACGCCCGCGTCCGGAGCGCGCGTGAGCGCCTGGGGCGAGGACGGCGCGGTGGAGGTGGAGGCCGGCGACACGGGGAGCTTCTCGCTGGATGTGCCGCCCGGGTCGTTCCAGGTGACGGCCCGCCATGGGGAGGAGACCGGCGCGGCTGGTGGCCCGGTCGTGGTGGGGCCGGGCATGACGGTGAAGGACGTGCGGATCCGCCTGGGCGGCGCGGCGTCGCTCGCGGGCGTGGTGCGGCGCAAGGACTCGGGCGAGGCCATCGCGGGGGCCACGGTGGGCGTGCGCGCGCACGGCGACCGGGCGGACCTGCTCCAGGTGCGCTCGGAGGAGGACGGGCGCTTCGAGGTGGGAGGGCTCGCGCCGGGCGCCTACGACGTGCGGGTGCTCGCGCCGGGATTCCAGCCGCTCACGCGCATGGGGCTGGGCGTGCTCGCGGGTCAGCGCTTCGACCTGGTGCTGGAGCTGGCCGCGCCGGGGCGCATCGAGGGCACGGTGGTGGATGGCGCCCAGGCACCGCTTCCCGGCGTGACGGTGGTGGCCCAGCTCCGGTGGCTGCCGCTGCCGGACGCGCTGCCCTCGGTGACGGATGCTCAGGGGCGCTTCACGCTGGAGGACGTGCCGGAGGGCACCGTGTTCGTCGCGGCGCGCCGCGCGAACAGCGAGGACGAAGTGCGCCTGCCCGTGCGCGTTGAGGCAGGGAAGACCGCGACGGCGCGGCTGACGCTCGTGGACGAAGGTGTGCTGGAGGGCACCGTGCGCACCGAGGACGGTGCGCGGCCCTCGGGCCCGGTGACGGTCACCGCGCACCGGGTGGACGCGCCGGCCTCCGAGTCCGTCGACGTGCCCGCGAAGCCGGATGGAACGTGGTCGATGCGCGTGGGCGCGGGGCGCTACCAGCTGAGCGCGTGGCTGTCCGCGCTGCGCTTCCAGAACGGCGACCAGCAGCAGGTGGTGGAGCTGGAGGCCGGCGGCCGGCGCCACGTGGACCTGGTGGTGGGCGAGCCGAAGAAGCCGCTCCGCGTGACGGTGCTGGAGCCCAACGGGGCGCCCAGCGTCCACGCGACGGTGATGGCCACGGAGGCGGGGCACACGGACATCCAGGCGGAGGAGATGACGGACGCGTCCGGTCAGGCGGTGCTGGCGCTGGATGGCTTGGGTTCGGACGCGTGGCGCGTCTGGTCCACGAACGGCGGACGGCAGGGCGAGGCCGTGAGCGTGTCCGCGTCCCGGAAGGAGCTCACGCTCCAGCTGAAGCCCGGGGCCCGGCTGAGGGGCACCGTGCGCTCGGCGGGAGGCCGCGAGGTGCGGGGCTTCACGTTGACGGTCACGGCGGCGCGCGGCGAGGACGACTTCCTCTCCAGCGTGGAGCGCCAGTTCTCCGGGGACGCCTTCCAGGTGGATGACGTCTTCCCCACGCGCGTCACCGTCACGGCCACGCTGCCGGACGGGCGCGCGGGCAAGGTGGAGGTGACGCTCGCGTCCGGCGCGGAGGCCATCGTGGAGGTGGTGGTGGACGCGGGCGGCAGCGTGTCCGGACGGCTGGTGGATGCGCGCACGGGTGAACCGCTGGTGGGCGCGTACGTGGACGCGGATGGCATCGCGTCGCCCACCACGGGCGCGGACGGACGCTTCGAGTTGAAGGACCTGGCCCCTGGCGCGCACCGGCTCACCGCGTGGAGCCGGGGACGGGAGCTGGTGGACCGGCGGGTGACGCTGTCGGCGGGGAAGACGCAGGCGCTGGGGGACTGGCGCCTGGGGCTTCAGCGCGTGGAGCCGGGACGGCTGGGCCTGAGCTTCGGCATGACGGGGCGGGACGTGGTCATCAGCGGCATCGCCGAGGGCGCGGACGTCGCTGGCCTGCGGGTCGGGGACGTGGTGCGCTCCATCGACGGAGCGGTGGTGCTGGACACGGGCGAGGCGCGGCGGCGGGAGCTGGGCTCGCCGGGCAGCCCCGCGGTGCTCGCGCTCCAGCGGGGCGGACAGGCCCTGTCACTCACGTTCATCCGCGCACGCTGAGGCCCGCGTGGCTTGAAAGCGCGGGGTGTGCCCTGACAGCATCCCGTGCCATGGATGAGCGCTTCACGCCGGAGCACGAGGCATTCCGCCGCACCGTGCGTCAGTTCGCCGAGAAGGAGCTGGCCCCGCACGCTCTGGAGTGGGACCAGGCCGGCGAGTTCCCCCGGGACGTGTTCCGCCGCTGCGGAGAGCTGGGCTTCTTCGGCATCAGCCATGATCCGGCCTACGGAGGCAGTGGGCTGGACTACTGGTACGTGGCCGCCTTCGCGGAGGAGCTGGCGCGCGCGCGCAACGGCGGCGTGGCGATGTCGCTCCTGGTGCAAGGGCAGATGGCCACACCGGTCATCAACGAGCTGGGCACCGACGAGCAGAAGCGCGAGTTCCTGGCCCCCGCGCTCACCGGGGAGCGCATCGCGGCGCTGGCGATGAGCGAACCGGACGCGGGCTCGGACCTGGCCCGGCTGCGCACCACGGCGAGGCGGGACGGGGACGACTACGTCATCCAGGGCGCCAAGACGTGGATCTCCAACGGTGCCCGCGCGGACTTCCTGGTGCTGGCGGTGCGCACGGGCGGGGAGGGCGCGCCGGGCATCTCGCTGGTGACGCTGCCCACGGACGTGAAGGGCTTCAGCGTGTCGAAGAAGCTCCAGAAGGTGGGGCACCGCTCGTCGGACATGGCCATCCTCTACTTCGAGGACTGCCGCATCCCCGCGCGCTACGTGCTGGGCCGGGAGAACGACGGCTTCTTCCACATCATGAACAGCTTCCACGCGGAGCGCCTGGTGACGGCGCTCTACACGGTGGCGGTGATGGACGACCTGCTGCGGGAGGCCATCCGCTACGGCCGCGAGCGTCAGGCGTTTGGAAAGCGATTGCTGGACTTCCAGGTGTGGCGCCACACCTTCGTGGACCACGCCACCCGCGTGGAGGCGGCGCGGCAGCTCACCTATCAGGCGGTGCAGCTCTTCAATCGCAAACGCAAACAGAAGCCCGTGAAGGAGATCGCCATGGCCAAGCTCCTCACCACGGAGCTGGCCCAGCGCGTGGCCTATGACTGCCAGCAGTTCTACGGCGGCATGGGCTACGTGGAGGAGTCCCACGTCGCGCGGGCGTGGCGCGACGTGCGCATGCTCACCATTGGCGGCGGCACGTCCGAGGTGATGAAGGAGATCATCGCCGGGACGATGGCGCTGTAGCCCGGCGGGGCCCGGGCCCCCGGTCCTATTTCCCCAACAGGCCGCCGAGCATCCCGCCCAGCCCGCCACCGCCCTGGGGACCGCCGCCTCCGCCGGAGCCGCCCGCGAGCAGGGGCACCACGGCGAGGATCTTCCCCACCAGGCCCGGGTCCAGGCGGGACTTGAGGAAGTTGAGGAGGATGGGCGCCACCAGGGTGGCCTTGCCCGCGTCCAGGTTGAAGCGCTGGAGGATGGCCACCACGCCGGCCACCTCGCCCGCGTGGGCCGCCGCGCCGCCCAGGGCGCCCATGAGGCCGCCGCCGCCTCCTCCACCGCCGCCCGCGCCGCCGAGCATGCCGCCCAGGGCGCCCATGAGGCCGCCGCCGTCGCCCGCCGGGGCCTGGGCCTGCGCCTGCTGCTGCCAGCCCTGCATCTCCGGGATGGCCTGGTCCATCTGCCGGGCCGCGTCCGGGCCCACCTTCTCCTGCACCGTGCCCTGCACGAGCTTCAGGAGCGAACCCGCGAGCCCCTGTGCCTGCGTTCCATCCACTCCGAGTTGCTGCGAGAGCTGTCCGATGAGGTCCATGCGCCGCGCTCCTTCACGTGAGTCCCAATGGGAAGGCGGCGGTTGTAGCGGCAGGGCGGGAGGGACGGCTTGAAAAACCCGCGCGAGCGTTGGTCGGAGGACGGCCCTACAGTCGGGTGAAGGACCAGCTCAGCGCGCGGCCGCCCTCGTAGGGCATGACGCCGTGGAAGGGGCGCGGGTCCTCGTCGAACACGAGCGGCAGGAAGTGCCGGTCCCCGTCCCACAGCGACAGGGACAGGATGGACGACACGGGGACCCAGGACAGCGAGCCCTCGGGGTTCTTGTCCAGGGGCGTGCCCGTGAAGGCGTCGATGCGGAAGATGAAGCCCAGCCAGTCCTCGCCGTGCTTGCCGAAGCCGGGCCAGGACAGGGTGCCGCGCAGGCTCATGCGCGTGCACTCGATGCCGGCCTCCTCGCGGATCTCCCGGCGCATGCACGCGGCGATGTCCTCGTCGCGTTCCATCTTGCCGCCCAGGCCGTTGTACTTGCCGTAGTGGGCGTCATCCGGGCGGGCGTCGCGATGGATGAGGAGCACCCGCTGGCCGTCCGGCGACATCACGTAGCCCAGCGTGGCGACGATGGGGGTGTAGGGCATGGGCCCGGTTCGTCCCCTGATTCCGGCGGGGCGTCAAGCGCCCGGCGTGTCGAGCTACGGGGACGCGCCGGTGGCGGAAGCGGATGTCAGCTCATGGCGGCGCCACAGCTCCACGGCGGGGGAGTCCGGCGACACGCCGCGCGAGTAGTTCGCCTGGAACCAGCGGCGGCTGCCGGTGGACAGCTGCCACTGGCCGCGCGCGCCCAGGAGCACGAAGTCACACCGCGCCAGGAGCGCGAGCATGCGCGTCTGGGAGTCCGCGCTGGCGAAGGCCGCCGCCGCGTCCGGGAAGCGCGTGCCGGACGCGACCGCGTCCTGGAGCATCAGCGCGTACGTGTCCAGGGGCACGGCCTGGCCCGGGAGCCTCGGCGGCAGCCGTCCGGCCAGGAGGCCCCAGCCCGGCTCGAAGCCGCACAGGGACGCGTCTGGCGGAACCTGCTCGCGCACGTAGCGGGCCAGGAGGACCTGCTCCGGAGGCCGGATCTCCGAACCGCGCAGCGCTTCCCGCAGCGAGTGCAGCGGCGCCAGCAGCACGAGCCCGAACGCCACCGCGCCCGCGGGCCGAGCCCGCGCGGAGGCCAGGCCCACGAGCGCCGCCGCGCCCAGTCCAGCGAGCAGCGCCTCCGGCCCCGCGAGCAGCGCGTTGTAGTTGGACCAGTAGCTGTGCGCGGCGAGGTACGCGGCCACGGTGAGCAGGTACGCGGTGGCGACGAAGCGCTCGGGGGCGGCCTGGGCGCGGGTGCCGCGCCGCACGGCCCGCGCCAGCGCGACGCACAGGCCCACCGCCGCGAGCAGCAGGGCGTAGCGCCGCCGCTCGTGGGTCATCTCCAGCAGCCGCTCCGAGCGGGACGTGACGCCGTCCTCGGGGCGGGCGGACTGGAACCACAGCACGTCGCGCACGAAGGCGCCCGGGGCCATCAGGGCCAGGGGCCCCACGAGGGCCAGCACCGTGAACGACGCGGCCAGCACGAAGCGCCGCGCCAGGCTCCAGCGAAGCTCGGGCGCCCGGGCCACCAGCGCCGCCGCGCCCCAGATGCCGCCCAGCACCTTCACCGACGCCATGACGCCCGCCAGCACCCCGGCGAGCCCCGCGCGGCGGGGCAGGGGAGCCCGGCCCGAGGGCAGGAGCCACACGTTCGCGAGCCCCAGTCCGCACAGGTTGAGCAGCGGATCCAGGAACGGTCCGCGCTCCATGGTGACGACCTCCGGGTGCATCGCGTACGCGAGCGCGGCCACCACGCCGGCCACCGGTCCCCAGGCCCGCATCGCCAGCCGGCCCACCAGCACGGTGCTCACCGCGCCCATGGCGGTGGCCAGCCAGCGCGCCAGCGCGAAGCCCGTGGCCGGGTCACCGAACGCGCCGACGGCGGCGGCCGGAGCCCCCAGGAGCAGCGCGCCCGGCGGGTGCACGAAGAGGAAGTCGCGGTAGGGCAAGAGGCCCTTCCACAGGAGCGCGGACGCGGCGGCGTACACGCCCTCGTCGTAGTTCACGACGTAGCCGAGCGCCCCGGCGCGATGGAAGAACGGCAAGGCCCGAAGCACCCAGGCACCCACGCCCACCGCCACCAGCAACCCGGGCCACCAGCGCCGGGCCCTGCCACCCACCGTCAGCCACGTCAATCCGTCCAAGGTGTGAACATGCTACGCGAGCCGCACGCGAGAAAAACAGGAGGCGGGGAGGCGACCCACGCCCCTGGCTACACCGTGGGTGAATCGCGCTGTTTCAGTAGTTCCACGCGGTGCAGTCAGTCGTCGTGCGCGTGACGAACTCGGCCAGCGTGCGCAGGTTCCGGACGAACGTGGCCGTGTCCAGGTAGTCGCCTGGCGTCGCACCGCTGCGCGGACCGGCCGGGCTGTACGTGGTGATCCACCGCTCGTTGTTCACGGCCGCGTCCACCGCCTGCGCCGTGTCGGCGCGCAGCTGCTGACAGGAGCGCTTCATCACGGTCGTATCCGTGGCCAGCCGGTTGTGCTCCGCGCGGATGGCGGCGAGCTGCGACGGGACCTCCCAGGCGTAGTTCTGGTAGGTCGGCGGCGCGGTGGAGAACCGGGCGGGATAGCCGCCGGCCTTCACCGTGTAGAAGCCGATGTTTGACGGAGCGGTGTCGTCCAGTTCGATGTAGCGGGAGAGCAGTGTGTCATTGGCGTAGTCCACCGTCTCCAGGTACGCGAGCGCGGTGCCCACCGCGGCGCGGTTCGCCGGGACGCCCGGGTCCAGCTGGTAGAGGCGAAGCAGCGCCCACATGACGTCCTGGCTCTCCTGGCCCGCGATGGCCGGAGCCTCCCAGCTGCGCGCCCAGCGCGGCTGCATCTGGCTGTCATACTGCTGCGCCCAGGCAGGCTGGGGTTGCGGCATCTGAGCGCGGCGCAGGAAGTCACCGTACGCGGTGCGCATGGACTGATAGGTCGCGGCCTGCGCGGGGTAGATCTCCTTCGCCCAATTCAACATCTCCACGAAGGCCGTGGCGAGGTTGTCATTGAGCGTCGGGTCATCCCAGTACTCGGTCGTGTAGGAATTCGCGTAGCAGTTCGCCAGGCCGCACGCCGTCCCGATGGACGGCGGATAGCTCGCCAGGGCCGGAGTCGCCGGGTCCGCGAGCGCCGCTTCGATAAAGGCAATCGTCACGTCCGACGTCCCGGGTGACTGGATCATGATCTGATCCTCGTCCAGCTGGATGTCGCCCCAGCGTTCGCTCAGGTTGGTGGCGTTCTGGTGCCACGCATAGCAACCGTGACGCGCGACGTTGCACGGACCTGTCGCGCGGAGAGTGCTGGCCCAAGGTGTACTTCGTGCCGCTCATCGCGGCGCTCAAGGCCATCACCATTGATGTCATGGGCAAGGAGGCGCTGAAATCGACGACGTGCAGGACCGCACGAAGAGCATCCAGTCGCTGCTCGAGTCCAAGCTGTAGGACGCGTGGGCCAGGCCCGGGCCGGAAATGGCACCGGGCCTCGCCACGGACGCGGCTAGAAGCAGGTGCAAGCCGCCTTGTAACACTTGCCCAGCCGGAAGCCCTTCGCCACACAGCTGGCGTTGCACTCCTCGGCGTAGCACTCCACCTGCGAGGCCTCCGCGGTCGCCGGCGTGGACAGCGCCAGCGTGGCTCCAAACGAAACGAAAGCACCCGCGCCCATCGCGAACAGCACCCGGCTCGCCTTCTTCAACGTCTGCATCATGTGTGTCTCCCGGTGAGGATGTTGCGGGTTGAAGCATACCTCACCTTGAAATCCACTGGATTCAAGCAATACGAGTGAAGTTGGACACACTCCGCGGAGCTTCACACGTCATCTCCCCAGCGCCTTCTTCCGGGCCTGCTCGACGGACAGGGCCCCCGAGGCGACCTGCTCGGTCAACGCGAGCACCGCCTGGGAGACGCGGTCCTTGGGCGCGCGGGCCACGGCTTCTTTTGCATGGGGCAGGGCTTCGGCGGCGCGTCCCGCCAGAAGCAGGTTGAGGGCCAGGTTGGCCACCAGTCCCGCGTCAGCCGGGTCCACATCGAGTGCTGCCTCGCTGAAGCGCACCGCGTCCTCCATGCGCCCGGCGAGCCCCGCGCTGATTGAAGCCTCGCGGGAGACGTCCGGGTTGTAGGGGTTGAGCTCGAAGGCCCGGATGAAACACTCCAGCGAGCGCGCTTCGTTGCCCAGGCGGCGCTCCACCATGCCCAACGTCCACGCCGCGGCCCAGTTCTCCGGGATCAAATCCAAGGCCTGTTGGAGCAGCGGACGCGCTGTCTCGAATCGGCGCACCTCGGCCTGGGAGAGGGGCCGGTCCATGTCGTCCCCGAGCAGGCCCTTGATGGGCGTGGTGGCCTCCTGCCAGAGCCGGGCGTAGCGCTTGGCCTCCGCCTCGGACGGGTTCCGTTCAGGGAAACCCAGGAGGCGTGCATGTGTGGTGGTCAGTTCCTCGCGGGCGGTCTGCCTGTCCTGGGCGCTCGCTTCGGCATCGCGCGCGACGCGAAGCAGGGTGTCGCGTGATTTCTCATGCTCACCCAGCAGGCGGTGCAGCCGGCCCAGTCGGATGAGCACGGGCGTCCGGACTCCGACCGACAGCGAAGGTGTGGCCGCGAGCGCCCTCTCGAAGAGCTCCACGGCCTCGCGGTCAAGCCGTTCAATCACCTCTGGCCGGTTGGCGCCCTGTTCCTCCTGGTGGCTCCGGTCCTGGGCGATGCCCGCGAGGTTGACGAGGGCCAGCGGATGGTCGGGCGCGAGCACGAGCACTGCATTGAAGCGCTCCGCGGCGGCGTCGTAGCTCTGGCGTGAAGCCAGTTGCACGCCCTCCTCGAGCAGCCTGGCCACACGGGCCTCCAGAGGACTCTTCTCCGGCTCCCGTTGCTCCCGGACCACATTGCCCCGCCCGAAAAGCTTGTCCCAGAAACCCATCGCGACACGCTCCCTGCCCATCGTTCAATCGGGGCCACAGTGGATGCCAGCAAGGCTTTGCAAGCCCGGGCCTGTCAAGGGATTGGGACGACGTGGCCGAGGTTGCGGTCCACCACGCTGAAGCCAGCGGACTGGTAGAGCGCGACGGAGGCCGGGTTGCCATCGAAGGCATACACAATGGCTTGCCTGGCGCCCAACCCGTGCATGCGCGCAAGTCCTTCGTACAGGAGCGCGCGCACGAGCCCGCGCCGCCGGTGCTCCGGGACACACGCTGTCGGCTCGAACTCGCCCACGGCGTTGGCCTCGTCGAGCCAACCCAGCGCGCAAGCCGCGAGGCTGCCGCCGGGGGCCTCCGCGACGAGGTCCAACGTGGGTTGGTAGCGCGGCGCCTCCATGAGCCGCGCGTACACCTCCGTCGTCATCCGCTCGGTGCCGAAGCCGCGCCGGTGGACGAGGGCGCGTGCGGCGACCTCCTCGGGGCCTCGCACCGCGCGCACCTGGTAGCCCGCGGGCAGCGGAGGCGGCGGGGGTGGCCGTGCGTGGAGGCACAGCGCGAGGTGCAGGTAGCAGCCGTTCGGGGTGCGCTGGCAGCCCAGCCGCTGCAATGCCTCAAGCAGCGGGCCGTTGCTCTCCAGCGCCCACAGGGTGGCGTGGCGTGCGCGCACCCAGGACAGCACGTCCCGCACGAAAGCGTCAGCCTGTTCGAGCGGATGGACGAGCAGGTCCACGTCGCCGTTGCCGTAGGCCCACGCAAAGCCAGCGAGGTGTCCGGGCGCGCGCTCCCACAGGGCGATGTCCTCTTCCGGCCGCACCTGTGCATTGCGCAGCAGGCGCCAGGTCAGGTCTCCCACCGCGCACTCCACGTGGGGGCCGCGCTCCGCCCAGGCCTGGGTCACGAGGTGTTTCATGGCCTCGAAGTCAGCCACATCGCGATAGGGCGGAGGTTGGACATCCGTCCCTTCTAGGCGACAGGGGAGAAAAGCAAAGGGCCCGGAACCTTCCGGTGCCGGGCCCTTCTTGCATCCAGGCTCGAGGCCGCCTTACTGCACGGCGCGGAGCGCGGGCGGCTCTTCCGCCAGTGACGTCAGCAGCCGCTCACCCTCGGTCTCATCGATGGGCACGAACCGGCCCAGGTCCTCACGGTACGCGTGGACCTGCGCCGCGCCGATGTCGAACCACCAGCCGTGCAGCCGCAGCGTCCCCGCCGCGAGCCGGTCGCGCACGATGGGGTAGGTCTTCAGGTGCTCCAGCTGCGCCAGCACGTTCAGCTGGGAGAGGCGATCCGCGTCCGGCAGCCCCTCGCCCACCTGGGAGTTGTTCTGCCGCAGCGCCTTCATGGAGGGCGCTCCGTGCGCGAGCCACTGCTCCAGGTTCGGCGCGCCGTCCACGTTGCCGCCGGCCAGGATGGCCTTCATCGCGCCGCAGCTGGAGTGGCCGCAGACCACGACGTCCTCGATGGGCAGGAAGCCCAGGGAGAACTCGATGGCCGCCGCCTCCCCGCGGTCCGCGGAGTGCTGTCCGCCCGTCACCGCGGGGGGGACGAGGTTGCCCACGTTGCGCACGGTGAAGAGGTCACCGGGATCCGTGGAGACCAGCAGGTTCGGCACCACGCGGCTGTCCGAGCAGCTGATGAAGAGGCAGTCAGGGGACTGCCCCTTCGCGAGCCGCGCGAAGGTCGCGCGGTACGAGGGCAGGGTGTGGCGCTGGAAATCGAGCAGACCTCTGATGAGCTTCTTCACTGCACACCTCCGGGAGAAAGAGTCGAAACGTGATGAACGGGGGAGGAAGGGGAGAGCGCGGCGGCCTCGGCCGACGGGGCCGCACGCGCGCTGCGACGGGTCCAGACGTCCTCGAGCGGCTCCATGTTCACGATGCCGCCCGTCTTCCGGTACGTGTCCGCCCAGCTCTCCAGCGCTTCGAAGCCGGAGTGGTCGAGCGTGTTCACGGCCACGTCCACCTCAACGCGGGAGCCCGCCGGAATCCTCGCGAGCGCCGTCGAAAGCTTCGGCACGCCGACGAACGTCAGCGCTCCGCTGATGCAGACCTGGTGCGTGCCATTGACGGCCTGGGTCTCCACGCGCACCTGGCCCAGCTGCCACAGCAGCCGGAGGATGGCCGCGCCCAGTCCCAGCCCGATGCCCGCGAGCAGGTTGATGCCCACGACGCCGGCCACGGTGATGAGATAGACGGGCAGCTCGCCGCGGTGGCGCAGCTCCCGGATGTGGGCCAGGTTCACGAGCTTCAGGCCCACGTGCACCAGCAGGCCCGCGAGCACCGTCAGGGGCACGTAGGACGCCAGGCCCCCCAACAGCGTCACGAAGGCCAGCATCCACACCGCGTGCAGCACCGCCGACCAGCGCGTCTTCGCGCCCGCGTTGATGTTCGCCGCGCTGCGCACGATGACGCCGGTGATGGGCAGACCGCCGACGAGACCGGAGACGGTGTTCGCCACGCCCTGCGCCAGCAGCTCGCGGTCCAGGTTCGCCCGCGGGCCGGTGTGCAGCTTGTCGGTCGCCACCGCGCTCAAGAGCGACTCAGCGCTCGCCACGAGCGCCAGCGACAGCGCCGCCACGATGAAGGCGCCCCACATGGAGCCTTCCGGAAGCGCCGGCAGCTGGATGGCGGACAGCGCGTTCGCCGCCAGCTTCACCCGGGCCACGTCCGCGTTCAGCACCGCCGCGACCACGGTCCCGCCCACGACCGCCACCAGCGGCCCGGGGACCTTCTTCAGCTTGCCGTTCGGCAGGAAGTTCCACGCGATGAGGACGCCCAGCGTGAGCAGGCCCAGCACCGTGGCCGTGCCATGGAGGTTCATCACCTGCCCGGGCAGCTCCCGCAGGTTGTTCCAGGCGTTGCTCTGCGGAGAGCCACCCAGGACGATGTGGACCTGCCCCAGCACGATGAGGATGCCGATGCCCGCGAGCATTCCGTGGATCACCGCCGGCGAGATGGCCAGCGCCGTCCGCGCCACCTTCAGGCCGCCGAGCGCCACCTGCACGAGGCCCGCCGCGGCCACCGCCGCGCACGTCACGGCGAAGCCCAGCTGCTGGATGAAGCCGAACACCATCACCGCGAGGCCCGCCGCGGGGCCACTCACGAGCAGCGGCACGCCGCCCAGCAGGCCCACCACCAGGCCACCGACGACGCCGGCAATGAGGCCCGCCATGATGGGCGCTCCAGAGGCGAGCGCGATGCCCATACACAGGGGCAGGGCCACCAGGAACACCACCAGCGAAGCTGGCAAATCCGAGGCGAGGATCGTCTTCAACGACGGTCTCGCCTCTGCTGCCTTTACATCCGAAGTCATTGCTTGAGCTCCCCTGTCATCTGCCGGGCCAGACCTGGGCCCGGGGTGACAGCGGGGGCTACGCAATCGTCGTGCCGACCTGGATCAGCCCTCTTCCGTCGAGAGCGCGGCGGCGGGGCGGAGGGGGAATGAAAGAAACTTGAATCGCCCCTCGCCAGGCGATGAAAGAGATTTTAACTCTGTCATTCCGAGGAGGAGGCCTCCTCCAGGCGGCGGAGGAAGGTCGGGTAGGACAGCCCCAGGGCCTTGGCCGCCTCCACGCGTCTGCCTCCCAGCTGCTCGAGCACGTGCCGCACGTACAGCCGCTCCACCTCATCCAGTGGCCGGGGCGGGCCCGACACGGAGAAGGCGTTGGGGTCGGCCGGGGCCGGCGCGCCGCCGCCCTTGGCGAGCGACTGCAGCTCGAGCGCGGGGCCGACCTCGAGCACGAGCGCCCGTTCGAGCACGTTGCGCAGCTCGCGGACGTTGCCGGGGAAGGGGTAGCTCACCAGGCGCTCCTCCGCGGCCGGAGAGAAGGGGACCGGGCGCCGGCCGAGCTCCGAACAGAGCTCCTGCACGAGCGTCCGTGCGAGCGGCAGCACGTCCTCGCGACGCTCGCGCAAGGGGGGCACGTCCACCCGGAACACGCTGAGCCGGAAGAGGAGGTCCTCGCGAAAGCGCCCGGCGGCGACCTCCGCCTCCAGGTCCTTGTTGGTGGCCGCCACGATGCGGGCGGTGCTCGTGAGCTCCGTCATGCCTCCGAGCCGCCGGAAGGCCCCCTTGTCGAGGAACGTGAGCAGCTTGGCTTGAAGCGCGAGCGGCAGCTCACCCACCTCGTCGAGGAAGAGGAGCCCATCGCTCGCCAGCTCCACCAGTCCGCGCCGGGCCGTCTTCGCGTCCGTGAAGGCGCCGCGCTCGTGCCCGAAGAGCTCGCTCTCCATCATGGTGTCCGGGAGCGCGGCGCAGTTGATCTGCACGAAGGCCCCCTGCTTCTGGCGCAGGGCGTAGAGATGGCGGGCGAGCACCGCCTTCCCCGTCCCCGTCTCTCCGAGCAGCAGCACGGGGCTTCTGGGCGTGGTGGCGATCCGCTCCAGCATCTGGAGGGTGCGCTGCATCACCGGCGAGCGGGACTCGGCCAGCCGGTGCCGTCCCTCGAGGACGCTCTCCGCCTGGCGCAGGCGCTCCTGGAGTTGCAGGTCGCTGGCCGCGCGGCGCGCGCGCATCACCAGGTCATCAATCTCCACCGGCTTGCTGAGGTAGTCGCGCGCGCCCGCGCGGATGGCCTCGACGGCGCTCTCGATGTCGCCGTGCGCGGTCACCATCAGCACGACGGTCGTCGGAAGCTGGGCTCGCAGCTCGGGCAGGAAGACGAGCCCGTCTCCGTCCGGCAGCCGCCGGTCCAGCACGACGAGGTCGGGCGCCTCGGCGGCGAGCGCGACGCGCGTCTCATGCAGCGAGCGCGCGACCCGGACGCGGAATCCCTCCTGGCTCAGCATGGAGGCCGCGAGCGAGGAGAAGGTCCGGTCGTCATCGACGAGCAGCAGGGAGGTGCTCATGAAGCCATTTTCTCGAGCGGAAGGCGGACCGTGAAGCGGCTGCCTCCGGGTACGCGCAGGTAGGAAACGCTTCCTCCATCATGCGCACGGATGGCCGTGCGCACCATCGGAAGCCCGAGCCCGATGCCCTTCGAGCGGCCCACCGCGAAGGGCTCCCAGAGCCGGGGCTCGAAGGCCGGGGGCACGCCGCCCGCGTTGTCCTCCACGACGAGCACCACCTCCGCGCCGTCGCGAAGCAGCTGGACCTCGACGCGGGGTGTGGGCTGCTGGCCGGTGTCGTGCGCCACGGCTCCGGCTTCGACGGCGTTGCGGATGAGGTTGTCCGCGGCGGAGACCAGCAGTGTCGGGTCTCCCTTCACGAAGAGTCCCTCCTGCAGCGTGGTATCGATGGTGACGTCCGCGGCCTCCGGCAGCAGCCTCACGGCCTGGAGCGCGTCCTGGACCAGCAGGTGCATCTCACAGCTGCGCCGCTGCGTGGACTGGGGGGAGGCGAAGCTCAAGAGCGAACGGGCGAGGTGGCCCAGCCGGTCCGCCTGGGAGCGCAGCGCCTGCACGGGCAGGGTCGTCTCGCCTCCCTTCGCGCGGATCATGCTGAGCGCGGCCTGCATGCTGTTGAGCGCGTTCTTCACCTCATGGGCGATGAGCGAGGACGCCGTGCCGAGCGCCGCCATCGTCTCCTGGCGGCGCAGCTGCTCTTCGGCCGCCATCAGCGAGCGATAGGAGCGGCGCAGGAGCACCGTGAAGAGCAGGAGCACGCCGCCGAGCAGCGCGGTGTGGAAGCCGAGCTGGCCCAGGTAGCGGCGCTTGAGCAGCTCGCGGTCGCGCGCCTCGTCCTCGAGCACGGCGAGCAGCATGTCGGTTCCGGGGACGAGCGCCGCCGCGCCGAGCAGCCGCGTGCCTCCGAGCGTCACGGCCCCGGGGGCATCCACCATGGGGCGCAGGAGCGAGGCGAGCTCCGGCTGGCGCAGCAGGGGCGGGGGCGCGGCCGGCAGGAGGAGCCGTCCTCGCTCGCCGAGCAGCGCGACCAGGGACTCGTTCGTCCCGCGATGCACGGGGAGCAGCTCGTTCGCCGTCGCGAGCTCGCCCACGAGGAGGCCCACGACCCGTTCATCGCGCACGATGGGGACCGCGACCGCGACGAGCCCTCCGCCCTCCTCGTCCAGCAGTCCCACCGAGGCGGCCCGCTTCTCCACGATCCGCCGGAACCACGGGCGCGAGGCGAGCGGCGTGGTGCCGAGCTGCATGTTCGCCGGGTCGCTCCAGATGCGCTGGCCGTCCGCGGACACCAGCGCGACGCCCGCGGAGAAGAGCGACGTGTGGCCAAAGGCGTTCTCGAGGAGCGCCACCTCGGGGCCCGTGGCGCCATCCTCGGGCCGGAGCGACGGGTGCTCCGCCATCCGCTGCAGCTCCGAGCGCAAGAGGCCCAGGTGCGCGCCCAGGGCCTGGGCCTGGAGTCCCGCGCGGTCCGACAGGTGGACGAGCAATTCGCCCTCCGCCGCCTTCACGTCCGCCCGGTAGGTCACGAAGGGACTGACGAAGGCGGCGCACCACAGGAGCATCAGGCCGACCACGGCGGACCGGCCCGCTTTTCGCTGCGTGCGAAGAAGCTCGCCCGGCGGGGGCACCAGTGAGGTCAGGGACGGATGGGCCGGAGGCGGCGACATGCGCCCATCATCCACCCATTGCGGCCCGTGCGGCAGCCGCTCGTGCACCCTTTCGATAGGTGCCGACTGCCATCAGCAGCGTGATGGCGATCCCGAAGACGGTCGGGCCCATGAAGAAGTACTTCCAGCTGAGGAGGGCCGTCACCGCGTGCGCGACCGCGAGCGCCCAGGCCATGCCCGAGACCGCGCGCCAGGAATCCACGGGCACGTTGTCGAGCTGCCAGGCGATGACGGCGGACAACACGAGAAAGACTGACACCATCATCCCGAAGCCGAACCAGAAGCCATACCAGGTGCTGGCCGCCCCGTTGAAGTCGAACGACACGGACTTCATCTGGGCGAACACGGCGTCGGCTTCCGCCCCCAGGCTCGCCTGCGCCAGCATTCCGCCCGCTGTGTGCGCGGCGCAGTACAGGAGCAGGAGGTAGGTGGCACAGCGAAAGGGCGTGAAGTATCGCTTGAGGGGCATGGCTTCCTCTCAGCGTGAGCCCGTCGAGGACTGGGGGCCGCGCTGTCGCAGCAGCCACGCGGCGCGGGAGCGGACGTTGGCCATGGGGTGCTCGCGGGCCGCCTCCTCCAGCGCGGGCACCGCGGCCTCGCCCAGGTCCTGGCGCAGGAAGTCCTGGCAGGTGCCGTGGTACCGGTCGCTGACGAGGCAGCGGATGGCGTTCTGGATGACGACCGGTGCGTTGCGGTACGCGGCGTCATTGCGCAGCGCCGCGCGGTAGGCCGCCACGCCATCCACCCAGCGGAGGTTGTCGAAGTCGACGTTCCCCTCCAGGTAGCGGACGTAGGCGCTCGTCGGGTGCTTCGCCGCCAGCTTCTTCAGCGCCGCCAGGGCCGCGTCGCGCCGCTGCGCCTTGATCAACCGGTGGACCTCGTCGATGCCCGGGAGCTGCTCCACCACGGGCTGCCATTCCGTGGCGGACGCCGGAGCCTCCGCCCGTGTGTCCTCGACCGCCGGGGCCGTGGGCGACGGGCGCTCCGAGGCCACCGGCGCCGGAGACGCGGACCTTGACGACATCGCCCACCAGCCAAGGCCCATCGCGGCCAGGCCGAGCACCGCCGCGCCTCCCACGAGCCGGCGCGCGCCGCTGCGGGCGGGTGGGGACGTGATGGGGCCCGAGCGGATCGTGGCCTCGGACTCCTCCTTCCTGGCCACGGCCTCCGTCGGAGCCACCGGTAGGGGCTCCGGAGCGCGGACTTCGGCCTGGAGGCCCACGGGCGTCGCGCGGGGCTGCGCCCGGACGTTCCGCGTCGCGAGCGCGTCCTCCCCGGGACGTGCTGGCGTGGGCGAGGAGCGCGGCACTTCTGGCGCATCACCGGCCGCGGGCGTCACGGCCGGGCCCGCCCCGGCCGCTTCGAGCGCGGCCAGGAACTCCTTGGCGGACTGGAATCGATTCCCCGGGGCCTTCTCCAGCGCCTTCGCCAGTGTCGCTTCGAGCTCCGCGGAGAAGCCCGCGTCAGGGACGGCGTCGCGCAAGCGGGGCGGTGTCACCTCTCGCTGCATGCGCAGCAGCTCCGCGTTGCTGGTGGCGTTGAAGGGCTTCTTCCCGGTGAGCAGCTCGTAGAGCAGCACGCCGGTGGCATACAGGTCCGTGGGCGGGCCCACCGGCTCGCCGTGGATCTGCTCCGGGGCCATGTACGCCGGCGTCCCCAGCATCAACCCCGAGGTCAGGCCCGTGACCTCGTCGCGCAGCTTGGCCAGCCCGAAGTCGAGGATGCGCACCTGCTCTCCAAGCCCCTCCGCGTGCGTGACGATGATGTTCTCGGGCTTGATGTCGCGGTGGATGATGCCCTGCGCGTGGGCATGGGCGAGGCCGGCGAGCACCTGCCGCACGGTGCCCAGGGCCCGGGCCGGGAGCAGCGGACCATCCCGCAGCGTGCCCCGCAGGGTCTCTCCGGTGACGAAGTCCATCACCATGAACGGCGATTCCTGGTCCACGCCGAAGTCGATGACCGACACGCAGCACGGATGGGTGAGGCGGCTCATGGCTCGCGCCTCCACCTGGAACCGCTTCCGGAAGTCCTCGTCCCGGGCGGCCCAGGCGTGGAGGAACTTGATGGCGACGGGCTTGCCCACCTCCAGCCGCTCGCCCCGGTACACCATGCCCATCCCGCCCGCGGCCAGCCGCTCGATGATGCGGTAGCGCTCCTGCAACACCGAGCCGATGCGTGGATCCGTAACGGCCGTGGGCTCATTCATGGGCGCGCACGATAACAAGCCCGTTGCACGCGGGGAGGGTGGGGCGAAGCGGCCCTCACCCCTGCTGGGGGGGAAGGCCTGGAATCTCTCCAGGTGTGGGGCCCGCGGCCCGGTCCTTCAGGCCGGGAGGAGCTCCACCGGGAGCGGTTCACTTCGGGCAAAGAGGGCGGCTTCCTCGGAGGCCCGCGAGGGGGGGCACCACCTGACTCGCATTCTCGTCAGGGGGAAGTTCTCAGGGGCCCCGCTCCTGGTCGGCACCGGAGAAAATCCCCCAAGCCTCTTGGACAAGCTCAATGTCGTTTCCATCTGGATCCCGCAGCAATGCCTTGTCGTCATCGCAGCGTACGAGTGCAGAAGAGAACCCGCTCGCCTGCACGCGACCAACAATATCGGAGATGGATTGTACTCCAAGCCCGATGCGAGCAGTTTGCCCTCTTTTTTCGGTGGGATAGAGTTCCAGCACCGACCTCCCAAGAGTTGCAGCGTAGTGGCGCGGCCCTTTGCCATGTCGCTCCTCGAGAAGGCCGAGTCCCAAAATGCGATAGAAGTCGCACGCCTTTTCAAGAGATGGCGTTCGGATAACGAAATACCTCAAGCCAACGCCATTTGGATCCGGACAAGAAGCATCCGTCGAGCGGCGTGCTTGGGAGAGAGTTTTGGTTGATGTCTCCCGGTGACTTGGAGGGTTTGTTGGTAATGGAGGCCATGTCTGGTTTTCGGTGTGCGCGCTCGATGATTCACGTTCTGATTCCTTCAGGCCCTGGTGATGCCCAAGAAGATAGGATTGGAGCCTTGAGCGCGGTGAAGGATGCTTGCATTGATCCAAAAGGCAGCCCATTTCATAGAAAACGGCTCCGCCTATGGATGGATCCTTCCCCTTTCTCCCGTCAATCCACCCTGCAAGCCTGTCAGCTCTCATCTCTGCCTCTGAATCGCCAAGTGGCGTACCCTCTTGTTGATCAAGAAGGTGATGCGCGGCTTCGTGACTCAAAAGACTCATGCATACCTGGGTCAGAGAGGTTGAGGTCTTGGTTGCGATGATGTTCGCAAGTCTTGGATTGATTGTCACCCAGGAGTGCGAGGATTGGCAGACGTAATCAAGCGCCTCGTTCCTATTCTGGATGTCGATGGAGAGAGGGATTTTCTCGTTGGCCAGTTCCCCTATCTCGTCGAGCCATGATGTCAGTTCGGCGTGAAGCCTGGATTTGTCGGAAGCTGGCGGGGCAGGGGATTTTTCATGAGAGTCGAGTGAATTGGCCACATGTGTGCATGCGGCTTCATCTCGAGCATCGTCGCCTTCGCCATTGAACTGACTGATGCGAACAGACTTGTCCTTGAATCGAGCAACAAGGTCAAGTTGTCCCCCCATCGCGCCAATGAGGCGCCGAAGGGTCAGGACGCTCATGTCTCGCCGACGCTCCATTCTTGAAACGGCGCCTTGTGCGATTCCAAGACGCTGAGCGATCTCCGCCTGTGTCATGCGAGAAAGCGATCTTAGTTCTCGCAGCAGGACCGCGTCAGGAGGGCGTGTGTAAGTGCGATGACTTAGCAAGTCGATCACGCGCGAGCTTGTCGCTTCTGGGTCAGTAAAGATTTCCTCGGGTCCTTCGCCGTAACCATCCTCTAGTGCGGCGGATACACCGAAGCCCCTGCTGGGGTGCCATTCCACGGTCACTTTGTGCCCGCTTGAATCGAAATCCAGGAACCAGTGACCTTCAGTTCGTTCTGGGGCATCAACCTGTACTGACACATCAGGGAGCGCCTTCTGAACGCTATTGAGCAAAGACTGGATTGCCGGCTTCATGGATGGCTAACCTCTTTCCCGTCGGTGCCCGGCTTGGAGAGCAGGATCGTGCCGGTGTCGCTGTCCCGGATTTGAATCGCACCGTTTTCGCCGATGAATGTGCTGTGTTTCCGGTTGCGATACCTGGCGAGGCCTTCATGTACCTGACGGCGGTTGTCTGCCTGCGGCGGATACATCCGCCCATCGGTCCGCCAGGAACTCGGGTCGTACGGTATCGACGTCAATTCGTTCTCCACCGCATTGAGGACTTCGGAGAGCTGGGCGATGGCTTCTTGTTCGTTAGCCACGGGAGGCGCCATGCGCAATCGGCGCAGGAACTCCTTGACGCGCTCCCCCTTGCTCGGCTCACCCAGGCTCATGCCTTGAAGGTTATATGCCCTGGAGGTTATGGTCCAGTCCTGCCGCTCGAACCCGGTCAGGGCCGGCATCGGTTGTTTGCGGGAAAGTCCAGCAAAGCCAATGGTTTATGGTGAGGTTCAGCGAATTCCGCATCCTCGAAAAGCAGGCTTCGGACCTGCGGCAGGCAGCCAGGACAGCGAGGGGCTCCACGCTTGGTGCCAGCTTGGCACCCTCAAGTCCGTCACCAGCAGGCCAGCCCTCGCGTGCTTCGAAACATCTTCAGGCCTTCAGTGCCGTTGCCCACATCCAATCAGCTGCCTGCCGCTTTCCTCTATCGAGGGCGGCAGGAAAGTGAGCTTGCCCGGGCTTCGTGGACAGGTGGGTTAAGCAGCCAGCGGCACCTGTGAGGCAGTCTTCTCGAACTCGACGGGACTGACGTAGCCGAGCGAGGAGTGCCGCCGTTTGCGGTTGTCGAACACCTCGATGAACTCGAACAGGGCGGCCTTCGCGGACTCGCGTGTCGGAAAGTCCTGCTCGTGCACCAGTTCCGTCTTCAACGTGGAGAAGAAGCTCTCCACCACGGCGTTATCCCAGCAGTTGCCCTTGCGACTCATGCTGCACTGGATGGCGCGGTCAGCCAGTGCTCGCTGGTAGTCCGCACTTGCGTATTGGCTGCCTCGATCCGAATGGTGAAGCAGCCCCACCGAGGGACGGCGGCCCTTGAGCGCCATGTCGAGAGCCGAGAGCACCAGGTGCCGGTCGATGCAGTGGTCCATGGCCCAGCCGATGACACGCCGACTGAAGAGGTCCATCACGACGGCCAGGTACACCCAGCCTTCGCGTGTGGGCACGTACGTGATGTCCGTCCCCCAGGCCCGGTCGGGCTTGGGCGGATTGAAGTCGCGAGCCAGCACGTTGGGCGCCACCGGCAAACCATGCCGAGAGTCCGTGGTGTGCACGAATCTCCTGCGTCGGCGAGCCCGCAGCCCGGCTTCCCGCATCAGCCGGGCCACGCGGTGCCGGCCCACCTGCTGCCCCTGGGCCTTCAGCTCGGCGCGCGCCTGCCTCACCCAGGTTTCCAGGGCGCTGCGCGTCAGGTCCAGGTCCTTGGCCACCTGCGCCCGGGACTTGCCCTCCTCCAGCACCAGCTTCACCGCCCGGGCTTTGAACTCCGGCGTGTACTTCCTGCGCTCTCGTCTCGGCATCGTCGTGGACATCCTTCGGTCACCTCATCTCGGGTGTCCACAAAACCCGGGGAGGCTCAAAGGCCTACGTCCCAAAATAAAGAGGCCCCCTCCCATGGATGCGGAAGACGTCGGCCGATTCAGGTGCAACGTGGACGCAATGAGACGACAGGCGCTCATTGTCTATGCATGTGCGGCCTGCATCGATCAGAACTTCGGCTCTGGCTGGTTCGCTAGCACGGAGTGCTACTGCTTCTGCTCGTCTTCTTCGAGGAGTCATGCCGGAAGGAGCTCCACCGGCAGCGTCCGGGGGCCGTGGATGGTGAGCCCCGGGAGCCATTCGACAGTGGGGGAGGCGAGGCGCAGGGCGCGGATGCGCGGGACCAGCGCCTCCAGCGCGAGCCGGGCCTCCATCCGCGCGAGCTGCGCGCCCAGACAGAAGTGGATGCCATGGCCGAAGGAGAGGTGCTGGCTTGCCTTCTCCCGGCCGGGGAGGAAGGCATCCGGCTGCTCGAAGACGCGCTCGTCGCGGTTGGCGCTCGCCACCAGCCCCATGACCAGGCTGCCCGCCGGGATGGGCGTCCCGGACAGCTCCACGTCCGACGTGGCGACGCGGAAGGCGAACTGCGCCGGGGGTTCGCAGCGCAGCACCTCTTCGATGAAGCGCGGAATGTGCGCGCGGTCCGCCCGCGCCTGCTCCAGCTGCTCAGGGTGGCGCGCGAGGAGGATGGCCGCGTTGCCGATGAGCTGCGCCGTCGTCTCCATGCCCGCGGGCAGCAGCAGGAAGAGGAAGGCCAGGACCTCCGCGTCGGTGAGCCGCTGGCCGTCCACCTCGGCGCGCAGCAGGTCGCTCACCATGTCCTCGCCCGGCTGGCGGCGTCGCGCGGTGATGACGCCCCCGAGGTAGTCCTCCATCTCCTTCACGGTGTCGCGGATGCCCGCGTGCTGCGCCGGCACGGCGGAGGTGATGAGGCCCATGTTCACCGACCAGCGCTTGAACTCGGTGAAGGTGGACGGCTCCAGGCCGAGCATCCGCCCGATGATGTTGCGCGGGAGCACGAAGGAGAAGGCGTCCACCAGGTCCACCTCGCGCTGGGAGACCGCGGCCTCCGCCAGCGTCAGGGCCTCGTGGCGCACCTGGGCCTCCAGCCGCGCCATGCCCGTGGGACCGAAGGCGCGGTTGACCATGGCGCGAAGCTGCGTGTGGCGCGGCGGATCCCGGGTGACAAGCGATTGCGCCACCGGGTTGGGGCCCAGCCAGGCCGGCTCCGCCGTCATCGCGAGCGCTTCGGAGGAGAAGCGCTGCGCGTCCTTCTGGAGGGTGCGCACGTCCTCGTAGCGGGCGGCGGCGTAGGCGCCAAAGGGGGTGATGCGGCACAGCCCTGACTCCGCGCGCATGCGCGCATACAGGGCGTGGCGCTCCGCCTCGGTGGTGGGAGCGAACAGGTCAAACGTCTGCAACGGGGTCTCCAGGGTGATGCCCCGGTGGCCCGGGGCTTCACGACGGAATACGGACGCTGCCCCCGGGCCTGGTTGCGCAGGGGAGTGGGGGCGCGGATTCACTTGCGACACCACATCAGCGATGGTGCGCGCCACAGCCTGGGGGACGGAAGGGACCCCGGAACCCGAATGAGCCCTCAATCCAAGACGAACCGCTGCGCCCGCGCCTTCTCTCCCCGCGGACTCCTCGCCCTGGGGCTGTTGTCACTTCCTGCCTGTGATTCCAATGACCCCGTGGGGGAGCTGGGGACGGTCCAGGCGGAGTACGAAGGGGAATGGAGGTATTTCAGTGACGTCCAGCAGGGAGTCCTCACCGCCCCGGACGACCCCGCTTCGCCGGAAGTCAGCCGTCTTGCGGTCTGCGGATGGGAGACCGAGGGCAGGGGCTTGTTCGACGATTCGAACGTCTGCTTCAACCTGCGCTTCGACACGGCGCTTCTGGGCGCGGGGCCCGCGACCTTCGGCATCGACGGCGCGGTGGTGGTCCCCGTGCAGGCCGGGATCGACCCCACCTTCACCCCGGGCGAAGCCCACGGTCCGGGCGTCCGCGCGGCGTGGGTTCACACGGGCTGCTATGGGCAAATACAGGAGGACGACGTCCGCCAGCAGGTGACCGGGACACTGGAGCTGCGGGTGAACGACGCCACCCGCTTCGCGGGCCATCTCGTCCTGGACATGACGGGGGCCTCGTCGGGACAGTGCTCCACGTCCAGGGCCCGCGCGGATGTGGAGTTCGACCTCCCGCGCTGAGCCGGAGGGCGCTTGCCAGCCGGATGCGGGTGAATCAAGGCACGTAGGCGATGCAGTCAATCTCCACGCGCAGGCCCGCGTCAGGGAGCGCGGACACCTGCACGGTGGTGCGCGCGGGCCGGTGACCGGCGAAGACGCGCTCGTAGACGGCGTTCATCCGGGCGAACTCCTGCATGTCCACCAGGAAGACGCCGCAACGCAGGACGTGCTGGAGGCTGGAGCCGCCGGCCACGAGGATGCGCTCCAGGTTGCGCAGCACCGCTTCCGTCTGCGCTTCGATTCCTTCGGCCTGGATGCCGGTGGCCGGGTCCTTCGCCGCCTGTCCGGAGATGAAGAGCAGCCGGTCCAGCTGCATGCCGGGAGAGTACGGGCCCACGGGCTTGGGCAGTCCGGGCGCGAGGATGGGCTGATGCTTCGCTGACGTCATGGTCTTGGCTCCTTGGGAAAGGCTCGAAGGAACTGCGCGTCCTTCCAATCCCAGACGCGCGAAGGATCCGCATCCACGTTCACCGGCACGGAGTTCCAGTTGTGGACGTCGTACGCGTTGGATGCCCGCCAGTGGACGAACACGCTGAACACGGCCGTCACGGCCAGCACGCCCGTGAGGACGCGGTGCCGTGAAGGCGCCTCCAGGACCGACTGCACGGGGAACGCGAGGAAGTAGACGACGTACGGGAGCACGTCGGTGAAGAAGCGCGGGCCAATGGAGTGCCCGGCCCACCAGATGAAGAAGGAGGAGATGACCGCCCAGTGCAGGACCGCGATGAGGGCGAAGACGACCTCGTAGGGCTCCAGGCTCCGGCCGCGCCACTTCTGGACGAAGCCCACGACGGCCAGCACCAGGAACGGGGAGAAGGCGAAGAGGCCGCGCGAGGGGCTGACGAGGTTGGCGGCCAGCGCCATGAAGAACGGGCCAGCGAACGGGTCCACCGTGTGACGGTAGTAGGGCGAGAACGGCGAGCCGTAGACCGACAGGTGGTACGCGCAGAAGGGAATCGCGACGAGCGCCGCGCCCGCGAAGTAGGCCGGCAGCTGGCGGCGGTAGCGCAGGGCCATGAACCCGGTGACCACCAGGACGCTGAGCGAGTGCGTGGGCCGGCAGGCGTAGGCGGCCGCGACCCAGAAGCCCAGCGGGAACGCGGTGCGCGCGGTCTGTTCAGGCCGGGCCAGGAGCAACATGACGCAGGCGATGGCGAAGAGCCCGGGGCCGTGTTGCCAGAGCACCCGGCTGGCGGTGGAGAACGCCGTGGTGCCCAGCCCGAAGAGCAGCACCGTGACGAGCGCCGCCCCCGGGGACACCCGCCTGCGCAGGGTGACGAGGAGCACCACCGCCGCGGCGCAGACATAGAACGAGGCGATGAGCTGCTCGGTGCGGGCGAAGGTGCCCAGGTACTCCCTGCCGGTGTGACGGAACAGCGTCCGCCAGGCCAGCGCCTCCGCGCCGAACGTCCCCAGGCGGGGCAGCACCGGCTCCATCAGGGTGATGAGCCCTTCGGCGGCGGCCAGGAACGGGAGCGCGGAGACCATCACGCCCGGCGGGTACACGTAGTACGTGTGGCCGCCCGCCTCGTTGCGCGCGTACGCGGTCCCCGGGAAGAAGAAGTGCCGGAACTCGTCCAGGTCGGTGTTGCCCTCGTGGAGGATGCTGGCCGCGGAGGGGATGGACCACAGCGAGTCCGTCTGCAGCCGCGCCTCGCTCACGGTGTAGATGCCGAACAGGGCCAGCCCCATCAGCCAGAGCGCGAGCGTGGAGGACGCGAAGCTGCGCGGGGAGAGGGAGGGGGTTGGCACGGCAGGGGTTTCTAGCGAATCCGGCGCAGGAACCCCAACTCCCGGTGAAAGGCCCGCTCCCCCAGGAGACCCATGAGGGAACAGGCCCGTTCACGGCAACTGCTTCAGTACGTGCAGCGCAGGACCTGACGGTAGGTGCCGCACTGGCTGAAGTCCGTCGTGCCCGCGGGCTTCGACAGGTAGCAGGCGGAGACGACGGGGTCGCAGGGCGGGCTGGGC
>NZ_RAWL01000670.1:0-2894 GCF_003668885.1 Corallococcus sp. AB049A
GTCCTGGGTGGGCGGGCGGACGGACCGGGTTTCCCACTCGTCTGCAACGGCCCCAGCGAGAGTGAGCGGATGACGGTCTATGGACTGGAGATCTCAGCGGACTCCGGGCCGGGTGGCCAGCCGCTGTTCGACGTCCACGCCGAGATGCCAATGAACGTCACGCACCTGGCAGCGGCAGGTGACCTGCTTGAAGGAATCGCGGAGGGCGCTCGCGCTTTCTGGGGTCACGCGACGCCTTTTCCCGCGGGCGTGGAGATCTCGCGCCAGACCCAGAACCGGTCAGCGAATCCGAAGCCACCGCCTCGCGGACTGCCGGCGCTGAAGCCCGCACGGGACATCCCCTCGCCGGAAACGCCCCATCGCCTGGGCTGGATCAACTACTGGTCGGCCGCTGCCGCGCACCGCATCGGGTTCCCGGACCCGGCACGCGACGCGGAGCTGCTGTCGCGGGCCCGGCGTACCGCGACGGGTGGGTGGATTGTCCGCATCACCGAGGAACCGCTCGATCTCGACAACCCCACCCATCTCGAAACGCTCCTGCGAGCCTATGAACGCTTCCCGGCCATCGGCGGACGCGTGCCCATTTGAACGCGACTACTTGCGCACCAGTTCCACCTGCATGCCCAGCAGCTTGCGGCTCTCACCCGTGGTGCCGCACATCGCGCCGTCAGTGAGCGGGCCCATGGGGCGCTCCATGCCTTCCACCTTGCACCAGTAGCGCACGGTGTACAGGTGCGCCCCCTCGCCGCGCAGCCGGATGCCGAAGGCTTCCAGGCGCCGTGACTCGCCCTGCGTCCCGCACGGTGTGCCCTCGAGCAGCCACCCCGAATCTCCCAGGTCCTGCAGGTGGCACTGGTACTCCAGCTGCACGGCCTTCATGGGACGCTTCAGGTGGAACTCGAACTGCTCGATGCGCTTGGGCTGCGTGGGCAGCCATGTGGCCCGGCGGGAGCTCTGGTTACCGAGGTCCTCGCTGTGAACCGTGCCCACAAGTTCCACTGTCTTCGAGGGACCGGCACCCAGCGTCGACGCCAACATCATTCCAACCAGCAGGCTCTTCATGGGGCTTCCTTGTGGGGGACACCCGTCCCGACGTGGCTGGAGTGAGCCTATTCACCCGGAGCGGGATGCCGTCCACTACCGGAACGCATCGACGACGTAGGCCGCCGCGGTGGAGCCTTCGAGAATCGCCATTCCAGGCTTCGAGTCCGGGCTCTTCCGCATCTGGTCCTGGCTGAGCCGGGCCACGGCACAAATGGGGAACTTCTCACTGTCCGGTGGATGGGCCTCGTAGTACCGGATGACGACCTGCGGACCGCTCGTCCAGACCTGCCCATACAAACGGGTCGTCGCCTCCAACGTGCCGAAGTCATCCTCGAGGATGCTTTCAATCGGACCGTCGTAGAGCGTGGGACGCCGCGAACCAATCTGGTTCGCGTCCAGCTCGACCAATTGCGCGTCCCCCACACGCAACTTCAAGGCACGCATCGTCCGCCTGGCTTCCTCCGAGCACTCCTGCGGACCAGGAGTTCCGTCCGGACGCAGCGACACCCCGCTGCTGGTACATCCAGAAGACGTGGCGAGCAGGACGAAAGTGCCGAGCAGCAGGGCCTGTGTCGTGGGCATGGGAGCGACTTTTCTACTGCCGAACGAGTGCATGTTCCATGGCCACAGCGACCTGGAGGAGCCCGTCCCCACGGAAGATCTGGAGGGCCAGATCCGCCAACCGACCACCCTCCAGTTCGAAGGAACTCTTGTCCACGACGACCGCGATCCTCCCCGACTGGCCAGGGACGATGACCGGCCGTTCCATGCGCAACGCGAACGGGCGAGCCGTGCGCAGAGAGAGGTCACGGGTCACGGAGGCACCCTCGAACGTCCACGCCTCCTTGAGCACGGTGTTCCGCAAGGTCACCACGGCGGCTGCCTTCCCAGGTCCCTTGAAGAGTTCGACCACCATGTCCATGTCCTCGTGCCTCAAGCGAAAGACACGCTTGCGCCGGAACGGCGTCTTCCCCACCTCTCCGCTGGAGAGCAGCGTCGCGTAGGCGTGGTCGATGGAGTTCTCCTCCTTCTTGAATCGCTCGTTCTCGTCACGCAGCTCACGCTCTCGCTTGAGCGCGTCATACAGCCCTGAGAGCACCGCGTTGTAGCTGCCAGGGTCCTTGAACACGTTGATCTGGTAGTCGATCCACCCCCAGTCCTCGCGACGCTTCGGCCTCACGAGGAACGTGAACGTGGTCCCATCCGCGAGCGACACGTGGAGCGGCAGCGCCTCACCTTCATCCAGGTCGCGCAGCGGTTCGACAACCACCTTCTTGCTCCCGATGAGCAGCGGTTCGAACCGGCCCTCCCACGCCAGCAACCGGGTCTTCGCGACGTCGACGTCCTGCTCGAAGCGCAGCACGCTCGCCACCTGCGCTGAGACGTAGATGGACGGCGCTTCCTGCCCGGGATGGGCGGGAACCTGAAGCGTCCGGATCCTGAGCTTTTCTTCAAGCTCTCGGGCCAGCGCCGGAAATGCCATCAAGCCGAGCAGCAGACCGCACCTGAGCGACAGCAAAGAGGACATGGATGTCCCCACTTAGCAGGTTGGACTCCCCCCATCCAACCTAAGCTGTCCGCTCCCGAGGCCACCCCGTCCGCGACCGCTGGCGCTCCGCCTCCTCCGCCCGCGCCAGGCCCCGCTGGATGTCATTCCAATCCAGCGTCCCCGCCAGCAGCCCGTCCTCGTCCACCACCGCGGCCATGGGCACGCGCGCCTCCGCCATCCTCCGCAGCACCTTCCACCCGTCCTCGCGCAGCTGCGCCACCACGCCGTCCTCCATCGCGTCGCGCACCACGAAGCTCGCGCGCTGCACCTCCGGCACCGCCTGCGCCGCCGCCCACGTCAC
>NZ_RAWL01000671.1:0-2880 GCF_003668885.1 Corallococcus sp. AB049A
GGGGGCGGAGACAGAGGGGCTGCGGACGGAGCGGATGGCCATGACGTGTCTCTTTTCTGGAAGGGGAGGGAGTGTTGCTCTCAGCGACGAGGACACCCATAGCAGCGGGCATGCCAGCGCCCGGGCATGCGTAAAGCGTTGATCTTGCTGGGAGCATGAGCGGCTTTGCCCGGGCCTGAAGGCTTGCGCCTGGTGACTGCCGTCAGGGGTTGGTGTTTGCAGTCACCAGGGGCGGGCCTGCGTCGGGCGCCGCGTCGGCCGACGCGTCGAAGCGCCCTCGCCGCGAGGGCCTCCGAGGGGCGCCGCGTGCGGCATGGGCGCTGCAATCGGTGCCTGGCAACGGATGGCGGCAAGCGCCGCCCCGTTCCACCCGCCACACCTTCCTGGAGCCGAACATGACGACCTCGACCGTTGCCGCCGCCCGTCCGCAGCCGGGCCTTCACGCCACGCCGCCCGAGCCCGTGCTGAACGCGACCCAGGTGCTGGGCATGGGGCAGGGCGTGGTCGCGGCCTACTCCGCCTTCAATGGAAAGGAATACTCCGCGCCCTCGGGCTGGACGCAGGCGGGCAGCCTCACCGCGTGGGTGCCGCGGAAGGGCGGCGTCGCGGAGGCGTTCGGCCTGTGGTTCACCTCCAACGCGGACCCGGCCACGGCGATGCTGGCGCTGCGCGGGACGGTGACGGCGGCGGACACGAGCGCGGACGAGCAATACCGCACCACGTCCTTCACGCCGTACTCCGGGACGTCCCTGTCGCCGGTGCCGCAGGTGCACAGCGGGTTCTGGGGCATCTACACGGGCACCAGCTCCTCCGTACCCCAGTCGATGCAGGCGCAGGTGTTCGCGTGGCTGAAGGCGAACGGCATCCAGACGCTCTTCGTGACGGGCCACAGCCTGGGCGGAGGGCTGGCGGAGTTCCTGGCGCTGGACCTGGCGGTGAGCCAGCCGTCGCTGAGCGTGACGACGGTCACGTTCGCGGCGCCGAAGGCCGGGCTCGCGGACTCGTGGGGGGCGGCCTACGCGCGGTACGTCACGAACCCGGCGACGGTGCGCGTGGTCAACCAGTACGACGTGGTGCCCACGCTGCCGCCGTCATGGCTGGCCCCCAACTACACGCAGGTCGGCGTGGAGTTCTCCGTGCTCTTCTACAACGCTCCCCACGACACCAGCACGCAGGAGGCGACCCTCCGGCATGAGATGGACAACCACCTCACCGTGCTCACCCACGCGCTGCCCGCCACGCCCCAGCTCTACGTGGGCTCCTTCCCGGATGGCGTCTACACGAACAGCCAGGGCGCCCCGCTCCAGGACACCAGCGTGGAGCCCACCGCGGACGCCGTGGCGGCTGCCCAGGCGTCCGCGAAGGCCCTGCCCCAGCGCCCGGTGGCCCGGCCGCCGGACCGCCGGGTGGCGGCGAAGTAGGGCACCCGGAGCCGTTGCTCGCGTGCCGCTGGAACGGGAGCCGGAGCCGTTCGTCTGGCTCCGGCTTCCGCGGCTTCAGGGAACGTAGACGTACATGTTCTGCAGGATGGAGTTGACCCCCAGGAAGTTGACGTGGTTGTCACCGATGCACACGTGGACGTCGTCGTCCGTGGCGACTGGCGAGCGGGAGTTCAGGTCGCCCAGCAGCGTCGTCGCCCAGCCATCGGAGCTGTACCACTTGAGGCTGTCCGGGTTGCAGCTGTAGTTCAGACGGAAAACGAAGACGTAGTCCGTGTCCGGGTCGTTGTCGCAGAAGGTTGTCGTGGTGTAGTAGTAGGACGCGTGGGCGACAGCCTTGACCGTCGCCGGCGGGTACACCTTCTCCACGAACTGCTGCCAGATGTCCGCCGGAGGGCCGCAGACCGCCTGCTCGGCCGTGGCGAGACTGTCATTGGCCCCGGCCCCCGTCAGGTCCTCCTGGCCTGCTTCGCCGCCACAGCCCGCGAACAGCGCCACGAGTGAACCCGCCGCCAACGTCCGGATGGCTCCCTTGAATCCGTCCATGGATTGCTCCCTGTCGATTTGGGTTTCATGGAATGGCAATTTTCTTCCCGTCAAAAACGCCATCCATGCAATAGATGTAAATCATGGAAAGCTGTTTGTCCATGGGGTGCCGCGTCGGGCGGGGAGTAGGATGGAGCCTCACCCATCTAGAAAAGACGGGTCATGATCGTGTCGCGTGAGCCCGCCGGTCGTCGGGAGCGCCATGGACGCGCTCCGGTCCAGGAGCAGACGCAGCATGAATTTGTATGCCATCAGGAAATGATGGCGTAGCCGCGCCAGAGTCGAAATGGCGGGAAGTTCATGGATGTGCCGAAGGCGGGATTCGAACCCGCACCGGGCGGTGCGAAACTCTCAGCAGGATCGCGCCCTTACCTCGCTACCGCTCGGAGCGACCTGGATTCGCTATCCCGCCGCATGACCTGTTGTCCCGCCATGTTCCACCCCATGCCGCAGCTTCATGCGACATACGTGCAACATGGCGGGACTGGAGTTGCGCCTCCTCGCAAGCAGGAGTGGCTAGTTCGTGCTGATCTCGTCCTGGGACACCTGGAGGCCACGGGGGCGCCGCATGCCCAACTCGACCATCACCTCGCGGGATCGCTTCGCCATTTCGTGAAGCTCCGACACCGCTTCCTTCCGATCGTAGGCGTCTCCCTCTCCGAGCCAGCGGCGCAGGTCCGCCGCCAGTTCCCTCGCCGTCTGGTAGCGGGCTTCCGGGCGGAGCTGGAGGAGCTTGCGCAGTGCCAGGCCCAGTCCCTGCGGAAGCGGCTCCGTCAACGCCTCCAGGTCCGCTTGCGAGTAGGTCGCCGCGCGCCAGATCGCGTCCTCCACGCCAACAGGGCTGCCTGCGAGCCGAGCCCGCCTGACGGCACGTCGGACCCGCACGCGCTGCCTG
>NZ_RAWL01000672.1:0-2877 GCF_003668885.1 Corallococcus sp. AB049A
TGGGAGTGCTGATGGGCGGGTGGGGCGAGGAGCGGGAGATTTCGCTCAAGACGGGGGAGGCCGTGGTGGCGGCCCTGGAGACCCTGGGGCACACCGTCACCCGCGTCTTCGCGGGCCCGGGCCTGGACCGGGCGCTGCGCGCGGCGGACCTCGACGTGGCCTTCCTCGCGCTGCACGGCCGCATGGGCGAGGACGGCCGCGTGCAGGGCCTCCTGGAGCTGCTGGAGATTCCGTACACCGGCTCCGGCGTGCTGGCCTCCGCGCTGGCCATGGACAAGCCCATGGCGAAGAAGCTCTTCCAGCTGCACAACCTGGCCTCGCCCCGGGGCTACCGGGTGGCCCGCGCGGACGCCGGGCGCGCCCTGGAGCTGCACGGCGACAGCGGCTTTCCCTGCGTGGTGAAGCCCGCGAAGGGCGGCTCGTCCGTGGGCCTGTCCGTGGTGCATGACGCCGGGGCGCTGGTGCCCGCGGTGGCCCAGGCGTGCCGCTTCGGCGGAGAGGCCCTGGTGGAGCGCTTCGTCCAGGGGCAGGAGGTGACGGTGGGCATCCTCGGCGACAGCGTGCTGGGCAGCTGCGAGGTGTCCTACCCGCGCGAGGGCTTCGACTACGAGGCCAAGTACAAGGGCGCCGGCGCCCAGTACTTCCTGCCGCCCCGCCTGTCCGACACCCGCCGCGTCAACGTGGAGACCCTGGCGCTGGCCGCCTACCGCGCCCTGGGCTGCCGGGGCTACGGCCGCGTGGACCTGATGTGCTCCGACACGGAGAACGACGTCGTCCTGGAGGTGAACACCCTGCCGGGCTTCACGCCCACCAGCCTCCTGCCGAAGATCGCCGCCCGCGCCGGCCTGGACTTCCCCGCGCTGGTGCAGGGCGTGCTGGATCGCGCCACCCGCGACGAGTCCCACGTCGCCGAGGAGGGCCCCGCGTTCGCGCCCACCGCTCCCGTGCCCCTGCGCGCCGTGCGCTAGGTCCTCCGCCGCTCGGAGCACCTGGGACGTCGTCCCGGCAGCGCCCTGACGCAGGGAAGAAGGGGGTGACAACCTGCGTCAAAACCGCCGTTCAAAGCCTCTCGAATCCGGGGAATAGTTTGACACGACCCGGGTGGCTCCCTATTGTCCGCCGGCGATCAGTAGCCGGAAGGTCAAAGCCCAGTCTTTTCGGGCACATACGGGGCGGGGCTCAGCAGACCCACAGGCGGCGGTCAGCGTGAGCGGTCGGTCGGCATGCCGCCACGTCTGGTAGGACCGCTGGCGCCAGTGCCAGTGGGAGGGGCTGAGCGTCACCGATGACCACCGTCGAGATCATCTTCCTGGCAGTCTACTTCAGCTTGCTGAGCGTGCTGGGAGTCTACGGCTCCCACCGCTACCGCATGGCGTTTCTGTACTACCGCCACAAGTTCAAGCTGCCGACGCCCAATGGCACGCTGAAGGCGCTGCCTCGTGTAACCATCCAGCTGCCCATCTTCAACGAGATGTACGTGGTGGAGCGCCTGGTGGAGTCGGTGTGCCGCATCGACTACCCGCGCGAGCTGCTGGAGATCCAGGTGCTGGACGACTCCACGGACGAGACGTGCGGCATCGCGCGCGCGTGCGTGGAGCGCCACCGGCAGAAGGGCCACGACATCGTCTACATCCACCGCGTCAACCGCCAGGGCTTCAAGGCGGGCGCGCTGGAGAACGGCCTCAAGCTGGCCACGGGCGAGTACGTGGCGGTGTTCGACGCGGACTTCGTCCCCAGCCCCGACTTCCTGATGCGCACGGTGCCCTTCTTCGCGGACGCGAAGGTGGGCATGGTGCAGGTGCGCTGGGGCCACCTGAACCGTGAGTTCAGCATCCTCACGCAGGCGCAGAGCATCTTCCTGGACGGCCACTTCATCATCGAGCACACCGCGCGCAACCGCGCCGGGTGCTTCTTCAACTTCAACGGCACCGCGGGCATCTGGCGCCGCAGCACCATCTCCGACGCGGGCGGCTGGCAGCACGACACGCTCACGGAGGACCTGGACCTGTCCTACCGCGCCCAGCTGAAGGGCTGGCAGTTCATCTTCCTCCCGGAGGTCATCTCCCCCGCGGAGGTGCCGGTGGACATGAACGCCTTCAAGAGCCAGCAGCACCGCTGGGCCAAGGGCTCCATCCAGACGGCGAAGAAGCTCCTGCCCACCATCCTCAAGAGCGACCTGCCGCTGCTGGTGAAGCGCGAGGCCTTCTTCCACCTCACCAACAACATGGCCTACCTGTTGATGGTGCTCCTGTCCGTGCTGATGCCCATCAGCATGGTGGTGCGCTTCCAGCACGGGCTGTACGGCACGCTGTTCCTGGACCTGCCCTTCTTCATCACCGCGACGGCCAGCGTCTGCGTCTTCTACGTGGCCGCCCAGCGCGAGCGCGGCGTGAAGGGCTGGGAGCGCTTCAAGTACCTGCCCTTCCTGATGAGCCTGGGCATCGGCCTGGCCATCAACAACGCGAAGGCCGTGGGCGAGGCGCTGCTCAACCAGCAGTCGGGCTTCGCGCGCACGCCGAAGACGGGCGCGGAAGGCAAGAGCGTCAAGGCCGTGAAGAAGAGCTACCGGGGCAGCAAGACGCTGATGCCGGTGGTGGAACTGCTCTTCGCCGCCTACTTCACCGGGGCGCTGTGGTTCGCCATCGACTCGCGCATCTACACGTCGGTGCCCTTCATCATCCTGTTCCTGGCGGGCTTCCTCTACGTGGGCGTGTCCAGCCTGCTGCAGGGCCTGTCGGGCCGGGCGAAGGCGCCGGACGCCGCTCCCGCGGTGGCCTCCTCCGAGGAGCAGCCGCGCCAGGCGGCCTGATCCGCTCCCCGCCGCTTCCGCAGGTCACCTCGCGCCGCCGCTTCCCTCCTGGGCCTCCAGGGCGGGGA
>NZ_RAWL01000673.1:0-2869 GCF_003668885.1 Corallococcus sp. AB049A
GGTGACGGTCGTGGCGAAGGTGGAGCCCTCCGCGGCCAGCAAGGCCCGGCAGCGGCGGCAGCTGGCCAAGACGCTCCAGGGCAAGGTCCTCCTCTTCTGGCAGCGCCAGTCGCTGCCCAGACGCATCGGCCTCGCGTCCCTGGCGGCGGTGGGCGCGTTGGCGCTGGTGACGCTGCTCGTGGCGCTCGTGGCGCCTTCGGCCATCCGCCTGCCGGGCCGCGAGCCCTCCACGCTGGGCATGGAGCCGGTGGCGGACTCGTTCGGCCTGGGCGAGGGCGTGCGCTGGACCCACGCGGACGACAAGCTCTTCGACTTCCGCTTCGTGTCCCCCACGCGCGCGGTGGCCGTGCTGCACTACCAGGCGAGCAACATCACCCGGGACGAGGTCAACCTGTCCCTCAACGGCGTGTCCCTGGGCTGGGTGCCCCCGGACACGGCGCAGACGGCCGAGCGCGAGCTGGAGCAGGTCCTTCCCCCCAGCCTCCTGCGGCGCAACGCCAACAACCAGCTGCTCTTCGACAACGCCCTCAACCCGCCCGGCCGCGACCCGTGGCGCATCTGGAACCTGCGGCTGGAGATCATCCCGGTGCCGGAGCTGCCGCCGGATCAGCTGGTGACGTCCGCCCGGGAGTCCGTGCGGGCCGGGACCCGCTTCTACGAGCTCAAGGACGTGGGCGCGGAGAACCTGTTCAAGGCGTGGCGGGAGTACCGCGCCGCGTGGATCACCCTGGAGGCGCTCGACGAGAAGCCGGAGCTGTACGACGACGTCCGGGAGCGAATCGCCCAGATTTCAACGGAGCTGGACCACCGGTGCGGGCAGCTGATGATGCAGTTCCAGCGGGCGGTTCAGTTCCGCAGCCGACGGGACGCGGTGGCGACCCTCGAAGACGTGCGGAGACGCTTCCCTACAGCCGAGCATCGCTGCCACAATCTCGCGCTGGAAAAAGCCTATGAGCACGAGCTTTAGGGCCCGTGCCCCCCTCAGCAGGACGCGGTGACCTCCATGTCGAACGCACCTCCCCCCGCCCGCCGGCGGCCGACGTCCGGTACGCCCTCCTCGGGGACCGGACAGCGCGCGCCGGCCCGCCGGTCGACCGCCGGTGCCGCCGCGGCCCGCCCCGCGAAGCTCGTCGTCATCGCCGGCCCCATGGAGGGTGAGGAGTTCGCGCTCTCCGACCTCGAGTACACGGTCGGCCGCGCCACGGACAACCCCATCTGCATCCAGGACACGTCCGTCTCCCGCAAGCACGTGACGCTGCGCAAGGAGTCCGCCGGCTGGATGGTCAGTGACATGGGCTCCGGCAACGGCACCATCGTCAACGGCGAGCCCATCTCCGAGGAGACGCTGCTCGCCAACGGCGACGTGATCACCCTGGGCGACTCGGAGCTGCGCTACGAGGACACCGCCAACAGCACCGCCAAGGTGCAGGCCCCCTCCAGCCCCCGGCCCCGTCCGTCCACGGCGGCCGGCCGCGGTCCCACGGCCGTGCCCACACGCCCCGCCCGGGAGGGCCGCGCGCGCCCGCAGACGTCGCGCGCCGCCGCCGCCGCGGAGCTCACGCCGGAGATGCAGAAGAAGCGCATGCGCATCAAGCTGGCGGCCGCCGCCGTGCTGGTGCTGCTCTTCGCGGGCCTGGGCGTGGCGCGCTCGCGCGTGCGGGCCCAGGCGGAGGAGCAGGGCCGCATCGAGGCCGAGCAGCGCCAGTACCGCGAGCAGCTGGGCGCGCTCTTCCAGGAGGCCAAGAACCTGGTGCGCGAGGGCCAGTGGCAGCAGGCCAAGGTGAAGCTGGAGGAGCTCCACGCGCAGGCGGCGGACTACCCCGGCGTGGAGGACTACCTCAAGGCCGCGGAGCGGGAGATCCCCAACCAGGGCCACCTGGCCACGGCCCAGGCGGCGCTGGACAAGGGTGAGCTGGCCGCCGCGAAGGCGTCCATCGAAAAGGTCAGCAGCGACACGCAGCTCTACGAGCAGCTGAAGACGGCGCGCAAGAACCTGACGGACACGGCCGACAAGCGCACGAAGGAAGCCAAGCAGCTGCTGGACACGCGCCAGCTGGAGAACGTGCAGAAGGCCAAGGCCATCACCGACGACGTGCTGGCGACCTTCCCGGAGCACCGCGACGGCAAGCTCGTCAACGACGACGCCGCGCGCCTCATCGCGGACCTGACGCGTCCGGACCCCGTGCGCGTGGCCGCGACGCCCAAGCCGTGGGAGCCCGCCGTGGACCGCTTCCGCGACGGTGACCTCACCGGCGCGGCGGCCATCCTCAACGCGTGCGCGGGCAAGACGCCCCAGTGCAAGCAGCTGATGGGGCAGGTGACGGAGTTCGGCAACCTCTACAAGAAGCTGGAGGACCTGGACGCCAAGGGCCTCACCCGGCTGCTCGCGCTGGACAAGGACATCACGGACGGGCGCGGCAGCAAGATGGCGCGCAACGCGGGCACCCGCGCGGCGACCATCTATTACAAGAGCGCCTCGGGCGCGAAGGCCGCCGGCCAGTGGTCGCGCGCCATGGAGTTCGCCCGCCGCGCGCTCCAGGCGGACCCCGGCCACACGGGCGCCGCCAACATCGTCAACGACCTCAAGGGCAAGGCGAAGGACCTGTACCTCCAGGCCTACTCCATCAAGGACTCCAGCCCCGAGGACGCGCTGCCCAAGTTCCGCGACGTCGTCGCGATGACGCCGCCGGACGACGAGCTGCACGGCAAGGCCCAGGGCTGGGTCGAGAAGCTGTCGCGATGAAGAAGCGCAAGGGTGCGGAGCAGCCCCCGGCCGACGAGCCGGGGCAGGGCGACCTGTTCGGCACGGGGCTCCTGCAACCCTTGCGTCCCGCGCCCCCGAAGGCCGCCGCCGCGAGCAAGCCGGCCC
>NZ_RAWL01000674.1:0-2812 GCF_003668885.1 Corallococcus sp. AB049A
GCCCCGGCGCCCGCCGCCGCCGCGCCCGCGGAGCCGCCCAAGCCCGACGAGGGCCGGCTCGCGCAGCAGATTGAACAGCGCTACGCCGACATCCAGACGAAGAAGGACCACTTCGTCACACTTGGGGTTCCGCAGGACGCCACCCGGGACCAGGTGAAGGCCGCCTTCCTGAGCCTCGCCAAGGTCTTCCACCCGGACCGGCTGCCGCCGTCGCTGCCCCACCTGGCCCCGAAGATCACCGCCGTCTTCGAGTCCATCCGCGAGGCCTACGAAGTCCTCCACGACGACACCCGCCGCAAGAACTACCAGCTGGCCCAGCAGGGCGCGCAGTCCGCCCCCAAGCCTCCCGCGGCCGCCAGTGCCCGTCCTGGAAGCCCCGCCGCGGCCCGCGCGGACACCAACGCGGACGACCTCTTCCGCATGGGCGAGGTGTTCTTCCGCAAGCGCGACTTCATCGCCGCCAGCGAGCACTACGAGCGCGCCTACGGCCTGGACCCCAAGCCCCTGTACCTCGCGGCGCGCGCCTGGTCCGTCTACATGGACCCCAACCGCAAGGCCGACATGCCCCGCGCGAAACAGTGGATGGCGGATGCGGTGCGCACCGACCCGAACTGTGATCGCGCCCACTACCAGCTGGGCGTCATCGCCCGCGTGGAAGGGGACATGGACCGCGCGGAGAGGCACTTCCGGGAAGCGGTGCGCGCGAACCCCAAGCACCTGGAGGCGAACCAGGAGCTGCGGCTCATCGACATGCGCAAGAAGAACCCGCCCAAGAAGGGTCTCTTCCGCTGACTCGCCTGTCCTCCGGGGAGGGAACCGGCCGGTTTTCCGGACAGTCCCGCCCATTGACACACCTCGAAAGCGGACCCGATGCTTGCGCCTCACGGGGCGCCCCGCTGGATCCGCCGCCTCGCCCGTCTTGAAAGGCATGCCACGTGGCCAAGCAGCACCTGCTCCTCGTCGATGGTGACGCGAAGAGTCTGCGCGTGATGGAGGTCAGCCTGAAGAAGGCCGGCTTCTCCGTCACGACTGCGATCCACGGCAAGGATGCGCTGGAGAAGGTCCAGATCAGCCCGCCGGACCTCGTGCTCGCGGACACCAAGATGCCGGAGATGGACGGCTTCGAGCTCTGCAAGACGCTCAAGTCCGACGAGCGCTTCAAGTTCATCCCCTTCGTCTTCCTGACGAACCAGAAGTCGGTCGAGTTCAAGGTGCGCGGCCTGGAGCTCGGGGGCGACGACTACCTGACGAAGCCCATCTACATCAAAGAGATCGTCACCCGCGTGAAGATGATCCTTCAGAAGGCCGAGAAGGAACGCATCGAGAAGCGCGAGACGACCAAGGGTGGCTTCGCGGGAAGCCTCGCCGACATGGGCGTCGTGGACCTGGTCCAGACCTTCGAGATCGGCCGCAAGACGGGCGTCATCTCCATCCAGGGCGAGCGCACCGGCGTCGTCTACTTCAAGGAAGGCCGCGTCATCGACGCGGAGCTGGGCCGGCTCAAGGGCGAGAACGCCTTCTACCGCCTGCTCAACACGTTCGAAGGCCAGTTCGACGTGCAGTTCACCACGTTGGACCGCCCGGAGCGCATCGAGGTCTCCACGCAGGGCCTCCTCATGGAGGGCATGCGCCGGCTGGACGAGTGGGGCCGGATGCTCGAGCAGCTCCCGCCGCTGGAGACGGTCTTCGAGATCGACTACCACCAGCTGGCGGACCGCCTGTCGGAGATCCCCGACGAGGTGAACGGCCTGTTGCGCCTGTTCGACGGCAAGCGCGCGCTGTCGCGCGTGGTGGAGGACTCGGACTTCGAGGACCTGGCCGCGCTGGGCATCATCAGCAAGCTGTACTTCGAAGGGCTGATCCGCGAGCTGGGCAACGCGCCGCTGGAGCCCGTGCAGAGCCGCAAGCCGGGCATCGAGCAGTGGCTCAACGCCGCGCCGCCCATCCCCGTGGACGTCGCGCCCGCGCCGGAGACCGCGCCCCAGGAGCAGCTGCAGGAAGCGCCGGCGCCCGTGGAGCCGCTCGCGGTGGATGCGGCGCCCATGGCGGAGGCCGCGCCCGTGGAGGAGGCCCCGCCCGCGCAGCCAGAGCCCGTGGAGGAGGTCACGCCCGTGGCGGAGATGGCGTCCGCGCCGGTCTCCGCGCAGCCCGCGCAGGTGATCATCTTCCCGCCGCGCGTGCGCCCCGGCGAGGACGGTCCTCCGTCGTTCGGTCAGGACGGGGAGCCCGCGGTGCCGCCGCTGTCGCAGGAGGGCTCGGCGTTCCTCGTGGAGCCGCCTCCGGCGCACCGCGCGGTGGACCATGCGCGGCGCAGCCTGCTGCTCGACTGGAGCCGCGTGGACACGGAAGGCCTGAGCGCCTCCAGCACCTGGGGCCCGGGTTCGCCCTGGGGGGCGGGGGGCCGTGCTCCGGCCGCCGCGCCCAGCCCGTTCGCCTCGCAGCCCGCGCAGGCGCCCGTGGAGGCGCAGCCCTCGCGTCCGCCCATCTTCGGTGGCGCGGCCATCGCGCCCAGCCCGCTGGCGCACGTGCCGCCGCCCACGCCGGCCCCGCCGTCGTCGGAGGTGACGCTGGTCAGCGGCACGGAGCCGTACCAGGAAGAGGTGCCGGTGGAGGAGTCCGCGCCGCCGCAGCTCGCGCTGCCGCCGTACCCCGGCCACGGCATCGTGCCGCCCCAGGTGGCCCCGGTGGCGCTCAACGTCGAGTTCCCCGCGACGACGCCCTTCGACGCGCAGCCGGCCGCCACGGAGCCGGCGGAGGCCGCTGGCCAGGACGTGCCCGCGTCCGAGGCCTACTTCACGGAGCCGGAAGCCCC
>NZ_RAWL01000675.1:0-2775 GCF_003668885.1 Corallococcus sp. AB049A
TTCCAGGGGGGCGGGAGGGCTGACGGCGGATTCGGAGGCGTGGAGGACGGCCCTGCGCACCAGCGCGGGCGTGTCCAGCAAGAGCCCCACCCGGCCGTCACCCAGGATGGTGGAGCCGGAGATGCCGGGGATGCCCTGGAAGAGGCGCCCCAGGGGCCGGATGACCCGCTGGCCATCCCCCTGGAGCTCATCCACCGCCAGCCCGATGACGCCGTCCGGATGCTTGAGGACGACCACGTTCTCCCGGGCCGGCACGTCCCCGCCCAGGCTGAACACCTGCCGCAGCCGCAGGTACGGCAGGGGCTGGCCCCGCAGCGACAGCACACCGGACGCGTCCAAAGTGCGCGACTGGACGGGGACCTCCATGCACTCCTGCACGCTCTCGATGGGGACGACGTAGACCTGGTCCCCCACGCCCATGGCGAAGCCCTGGATGACGGCGAGCGTGAGCGGCAGCCGCAAGGTCAACGTGGTGCCCTGCCCCTCCTGGCTCTGGATGGCCACGGAGCCGCGCAGGGCCTCGATGTCCCGGCGCACCACGTCCATGCCCACGCCGCGGCCGGACAGCTCCGTCACCTCGGTGGCCGTGGAGAAGCCGGGCTCGAAGACGAGGCGCAACAGCTCGTCGTCGCGCAGGCGCTCGGGCGCGGCCACCAGCCCCCTCTGCCGCGCGCGCTCGCGCACCCGTTCCCGCTGGATGCCCCGGCCGTCGTCGGACAGCTCCACCACCACGCTGCCCGCGTCATGGTAGGCCCTCAGGCGCAGGCGGCCCCGGGGGTCCTTGCCCGCGGCGCGCCGCTCATCCGGCGTCTCGAGGCCGTGGTCCAGGGCGTTGCGCAACAGGTGCAGGAGCGGGTCCCGCAGCGCGTCCAGCACCGCGGTGTCCAGCGTGGCGTCCTCACCCTCCAGCTCCAGCTGGGCCAGCTTCTGCTGGGAGCGGGCCAGGTCGCGCACGGTGCGCAGGTGCTGACGGAACAGCGGCCCCACCGGGACCATCCGCGCCTTCATCACCTCTTCCTGGAGCGCCTCGAAGAGCGGATCCATCTCCCGCTGCTGGGTGAGCGCGTCCTCCCAGCTGGCGCCCATCTCCTCCGCGCGCGACAGGAACTGCGCCATCCGCCCGCGCGCCACGGACAGCTCCGCGGTGAGCGTGACGATGCGGTCCAGGCGCTCCATGTCCATGCGAACGCGGCTGCGCGACGTGCTCCGCGCCTCCGGCACGCGCGGCAGCGGCAGGCCGGCGGGCAGCGGCAGCGCCTCCGTGGGGGCGCCCGCGACGATGCCCTCGCGAAGCTTCGAGAGGTGGAGCTGGTGCACCGCTTCCAGCGAGCCCGCGCCCGCGCCCGCGAGCGACGCCTGGTACAGCTCACGCAGGTGGTCCACCGCGACCAGCAGCAGCGACACCCGCGTTTCGTCCAGCGCGATGCGCCCGTCGAGCAGCGCCTGGAGCAGGTCCTCCACCCCGTGCGTGTAGTCCGTCACGGCCTGGAAGCCGAGCGACGCCGCCGCGCCCTTCAGCGTGTGCGCCGCGCGCAGGATGGCCGGGAGCAACCCGTCCGTGGGCGAGACCTCCAGCACGAGGAGGTTCTCTTCCATGGAGGAGACCAGCCCCTCCGCCTCGTCCGCGAAGACGGCCAGCACCTTCTGCCATTCCGCGGCGGTCTCTGACGGGATGTCCCCCGGGTCCGAGGTCAACTGCCGCCCCTCGGGCGAAGAGACGCTGGCACACGCAAGGAGATGGGTGGAGGGAGTTTCAAGGACACGGACGCACGCCCCCCTTCCTCAGGATGCAAGGCATTGCCGTGAAGGTGGGCCGCCCCCCGGCGAGGAATGTTTCGACAAGTCAACAGTATCGAAACAATCTCAGAGACACAACCGCACTGGCGATTTCACGCACAGTCGGAATCAGCAGGGAAGCGTGGCACGATTTCCAGACAGGACGTCCCAGGTCGGACGCGCAGCGGCCCCGGATGGAGCATGTCTCATCTGTCACGAGTTGCATGTTTCAATCCCATCCACATCCAACACACCGCGTCCTGTCCGTTCGGACAGGGTGCCGCACGCCTGCGCCGGGTTAAGACAGACACCCGGCGCGGCCATGCGCTACTGGAGCGAGGGCTGGGCCGGCTCCTCCTCTGCCTGCTTGCTGGCCACGGCGTAGTCCTCGGCGCCGGTGAAGTCGACGACGCGGCAGGGCTCATCCCCCACGACCCAGGCGTCGTGCCCCGACGGGATGAAGGCGACGTCGCCCGGCTCCAGGTCCAGCTCCTGCCCGTCGTTCATCCGGATGTGCAGGCGTCCGGACAGGACGCTCAAGGTGTGGACCACCTCGCAGCTCTCCGTGTTCGCGATGGGCTTCACGTGTTCCGACCACCGCCAGCCCGGTTCGAAGTAGCCGCGTCCGATGCTGAGCGCTCCCATGTTCAGGACGGAAGCCTCTCCGTGCGACACGAAGGGCCGGCGCTCGTCCGCCTCGCCGGCCTTCTTGATGATGGCGCGTGCCATGGTGCAATCCCTTCCGGTGAATGGGTCCCAGGGAGGAATCTGGGGGCCCCTGGGACTGGAGGAAAGGGTCGGGGCCCGGACGCGGGCGGTGGACCGGAGCACGGGGTGTAGCGCCCGTCTCCACCTCCGTACCTTGGTGCCGCAAAACGGTCCCGAGGGAGTCCAGCCATGCGCCCAATGTCGCGCCTTGTCCTGTGGGCATGTCTGCTCATCGCGCAGGGATGCCGCTCGCATCACGAGCCGCCCCCTTCGCCTCCACCCACGCCGCCC
>NZ_RAWL01000676.1:0-2765 GCF_003668885.1 Corallococcus sp. AB049A
CCATCAGCGCTCCGTCGCGCGCCACCCGCCGCGCCGCCCGGCGCGTGAGCAGCGGCATCCCGGGAGGCGCCGGAGGCCGGTCGAGGATGGCCGGGTCGCCGGGCTCCAGCGCCAGGGCGATTCCCGGCAGCGTGTCCGTGAGGAGGTTGATCCACAGCAACTGCAGCGGGGTGAGCGGCTCCCGCAGCCCCAGCAGTCCCGCGCCCAGCACCAGCGCCATCTCCGAGAAGTTGGTGGCGAAGAGGAAGCGCAGCGCGCGGCGCAGGTTGTCCTGCACGATGCGGCCCTCGCCCACCGCGGACATGATGCTGCGCAGGTCCTCACTGGCCATCACCACGTCGGCCACCGCGCGCGCCATGTCGCTGGAGCGCACGCCCACCGCCACGCCCACGTCCGCCGCCTGGAGCGCCGGGGCGTCGTTGATGCCGTCTCCCGCCATGGCGACGATGGCTCCCCGCGCGCGCAGGGCCTTCACCAGCTTGCTCTTGTCCTCCGGCGTCACGCGCGCCAGCACCTCGGTGCGTTCGAGCCGCTCCGCGAGCGCGTCAGCCGGCAGCTCGAGCATCTCCGCCAGCTCACGCGGGGTGAGGGTGTCCCCCTCCAGTCCCACCTGCCGGGCGATGGCCTCGGCCGTGCGGGGCTGGTCTCCTGTCAGGATGACCGTGCGGATGCCCGCGCCTCGCGCCTGGCGCACGGACTCCGCCGCGCCCTCGCGCAGCGGGTCCTTCAGCCCCACGAAGCCGATGAAGGTGTAGCCCTCCGTCGGCGCGGCGCCCTCGTCGCCGGGGAGCCGCCGCCAGGCCAGCGCCAGCACGCGCAGCCCTTCCGCCGCCAGCGCGTCGTTGCGCCGGGCCAGCCGCTCCCGCTCACGTGCGTCCAGCGGCCCCTTCGTGGTGCGTTCGCACATGCCGAGCACCTGCTCGGGGGCGCCCTTGATGAAGGCCACCACGCCATCGCCGGGCGCATGGTGCACGCTCACCACGTAGTGGATGCCTTCGGAGCGCTCGAGCAGATGGCGGCGGGGAAAGGCGCGGCGCAGCGCGGCCCCGTCCAGCCCCGCGGCGTGCGCGGCGGCCACCAGCGCCTTCTCCGTGGAGCTGCCGGACACCTCCAGCGCCTTGCCGCGGTGGTGGACGTCCACGTCGCTGTTGAGCAGCCCCAGCGCGAGCGCCAGGGTGGGCGGGTCCTCCAGCACGGCCTGGGGCCGGGTGCGCAGCGTGGACAAATCCAGGGAGCCATCCCCCAGGTCCAGCACCTCCAGCCGCATCTCGTTGCGCGTGAGGGTGCCCGTCTTGTCCGCACAGATGACGGTGACGCCTCCGAGCGCCTCGGCGGCCGACACGCGCCGCACCACCATGCCTCGTGCGTGCAGCCGCTGCATGGCGCGCACCAGCGCCGCGGTCGCCACCAGGGGCAGACCCTCGGGGAGGGCCGCCACGCCCAGGGCCACCGCGCCGCGCAGCACCTGGGGCCCGGAGCGGCCATGCGCCAGGCCCACCACGGCGGACAGCGCGGCCGCGCCCACGGAGGCCACCGCCACGTGCCGGTCCAGCTGGCCCAGCTTGCGCGTCAGCGGCGTGGTCGGCGCGGACTCCTGCGCCACCAGCTCCCGCACGCGCGCCATCTCCGTGTTGGCGCCCGTGGCCACCACCAGGGCGCGCCCATGGCCCGTGGCCACCGTGGTCCCCGCGAACAGCAGCGACGTCCGCTCCGCCAGGTGCGCCCGCGCATCCACCGGCGCGGGCTGCTTGGGCTGCGGCTCGCTCTCGCCGGTGAGGGGCGCCTCGTCCGCGGAGAGCCGGTGCGCGTCCAGCACGCGCATGTCCGCGGGCAGCACGTCGCCCGCGCGCAGCAGCACCACGTCCCCCGGCACGAGCTCCGCCACCAGCACCGTGACGAGCACGCCGCCGCGCAGCACCTGCGCCGAGCCCGCCTCCAGCTTCTGCCACGAGGCGAGCAGCTCCTGGTTGCGGCGCTCGATGCGGTAGCCGATGCCCGCGTTGAGCCCCACCACCGCGAGGATGGCGGTCGCCTCCAGCGCGTCCCCCGCCAGCGCGGAGGCCCCCGCCGAGCCCATCAGCAGCATCGTGGGAATGGTGGCCAGCTGTGAGCCCAGCATGGCCAGGCGCGAGCGCTGCGTCTCCTCCTCCACGACATTGGGGCCGAAGCGCTTGAGCCGCCGCGCCGCCTCCTCCGAGGAGAGTCCGTGCGTCGAGCCGTCCAGCCGCGCCAGCACCGCGTCCACCGTCATCGCGTGCCACGGCTCCCGCGGTCCGCGCTGTCCGCCTGGCGCCGGGCGGGCCTTGTGATGCCTGCGAGTGCGGGCGAGCGGCGCTTCGGGCTCCTCGTGCAGCCGGGCCAGCAGGGGGGCCTCCGGCGCGTAGCGCACCAGCAGGCGGCCGGTGCGGGGCTGCGCGCTCACCTCCTCGACGCCGGGCCAGGTGGCGAACGTGGCCTCCAGCCGCGCGCCGAGCGAGGTGTTCCACTGCAGGTCAGGGACCTCCAGGCGCAGCCGGCGCGCCGCGGTCGAGTGGCGCACCACCCTCGCCGAAGCGGACTGCCCATCCATGAGGAACACCACCATTCGGACCCCCCCCTGACCGGGCTTCCGAGGTGGGGATGGTGGCCCGCGGGAACAAGGCGGCCCTGCGTGCCAGGGGACGCTGTCGCGGCGACACCGGCGCCCAGACCCTTCCAAGGGCCAACACCTCGCTCCGACTTCAGGGCGGGGTGGGAGGTCTCAGCGGTGGCGCGCCCACACCTCC
>NZ_RAWL01000677.1:0-2763 GCF_003668885.1 Corallococcus sp. AB049A
AATCAGGGACGGCCTACGAGCCACCTCGCACGGAGGCGGAGCGCAAGCTGGCGGCCATCTGGGAGGAGGTCCTGCGAGTGCCCCGGGTGGGCGTGAAGGACAACTTCTTCTCCCTGGGCGGACACTCACTGCTGGCGACGCAGGTGGTGTCGCGGATCCGCGCGGAGCTGGGCGTGGAGCTCGCGCTGCGGGTCCTGTTCGAGGCCCCCGTGTTGGAGACCCTGGCCGAGCGGCTGAAAACAGCACCGCGCCAGCTGCACACGACGCTGAATCCCACTGCGCTCGGTGGGCCCGCCCCTCTGTCGTTCGCGCAGCAGCGCCTGTGGTTCATCGACCAGTTGGAGCCAAGCAGCTCGCTCTACAACGTCCCTGTCGCGGTGCGCCTGGACGGAGAGCTGGACGTGGCAGCCCTGGAAGGAGCCCTGCGTGAGGTGGTGCGCCGTCACGAATCCCTGCGCACCACGTTCGAGCTGCACGAAGGGCAACCCGCGCAGCGCATCCACGCCGAACCACGCCTTTCGATGGTGCAGCTCGACCTGCGGGCGCTCGGAAGCGAGCAGCGGGAGCAGGAGGTCCGGCGTCGGCTCGGGGTGGAGCTGGCGGAGCCCTTCGACCTGAACCAGGGGCCGCTCATCCGCGCGAACCTGTTGCGGCTGGGGAGCGCCGAGCACGTGTTGCTCGTCACGATGCACCACATCGTGTCCGACGGCTGGTCCCTGGGCGTGCTGATCCGCGAAATGGGCGCGCTGTACGCCGCCTTCACGGAGGGCCGTCCGTCGCCGCTGCCGGAGCTGTCGTTGCAGTACGCGGGATACGCGGCGTGGCAGCGAAGCTGGTTGCAGGGGGAGACGCTCCAGAGGGAAGTGGACTTCTGGAGGAAGAAGCTCACCGGGGCGCCGCCGGTACTGGAGCTGCCCACGGACCGGCCGCGTCCGGCGGTGCGAGGCAACGCAGGCGCGGTCCATCCGTTCACCTTGCCGTCATCGCTGGAGCAGCAGTTGAAGTCGCTGGCTCGGGATGAAGGCGCGTCGCTGTACATGGTGCTGCTGGCCGGATGGCAGGTGCTGCTGTCGCGCTACAGCGGCCAGACGGACATCAGCGTGGGTTCGCCTATCGCGGGCCGCACGCGCGCGGAGCTGGAAGGGCTCATTGGCTTCTTCGTCAACACGCTGGTGCTGCGAGCCCACGTGGACGGAGAGGCGTCCTTCCGTGAGTTGCTGAAGCAGGTGAGGGGCACGGTGCTGGAGGCCTACGAGCACCAAAACGTGCCCTTCGAGAAGCTGGTGGAGGCGCTTCAGCCGGAGCGCAGCCGCAGCCACACGCCGCTCTTCCAGTCGATGCTGGCGTTGCAGAACACGCCTGACGGAGAGGCACGACTCCCTGGGCTGACGATGAAGCCGCAGGAACTGGAGCTTCGTACGTCGAAGTTCGACGTGAGCCTCTTCTTCACGGAGACGCCGCAGGGGCTGAGCGGAGCGGTGGAGTACAGCACCGACCTGTTCGAAGCCGCGACGGTGCGCCGGATGGTGGAGCACCTGCGGGTGCTGCTGGAAGGCGTGGTGGCGAAGCCGGAAGTGGCAGTGCGCCGGTTGCCGCTGCTGACGGAGGCGGAGCGCCAGCAAGTGCTGACGACGTGGAACCCGACAGCCACGCCGTATCCCCGCGACGTAGCGGTGCACGCACGCTTCGAAGCGCAAGCGAGCCGGACGCCGGACGCGGTGGCGCTGAAGCTCGCGGAAGGGGGCGCCACGCTGACGTACGGGGAGCTGGACGCGAAGGCGAACCAGCTGGCGCACCACCTGCGAAGCCTGGGCGTGAAGCGAGGCACGCGGGTGGGCGTGTTCGTGGAGCGCTCGTTCGAGATGGTGGCCGGGTTGCTGGCCATCCTCAAGTCCGGAGGCACGTATGTGCCGGTGGACCGCAACTACCCGGCGGAGCGAATCGCGCTGCTACTAGGGGATGCGGGCGTGGAGGTGACGCTGACGCAGCAGTCGCTGGCGCAGAGACTGCCGGTAAGCGCGGGCACACTGCTGACACTGGATGCGATGGGGAGCGAAGTCGCCCATCAGCCACGGACCGCCCTCCGCGTGGAGGTGAGCGGGGAAGACCTGGCCTACGTGATGTTCACGTCGGGGAGCACGGGCCGGCCGAAGGGCGTGAGCGTGCCGCACCGAGGCATCACTCGGCTGGTGGTGGGCAACGACTTCATGCGCTTCGGGCCGCGGGAAGTCTGGCTGCAACTGGCGCCGGTGGCCTTCGACGCGTCGACGTTGGAACTCTGGGGCGCGCTGCTGCACGGAGCGAAGCTGGTGCTGGCGCCGCCGCACGCGCTGGCGATGGAGGAACTGGGCGCGCTGGTGAAGCAGGAGCGCATCAGCACGCTGTGGCTGACGACCGCACTGTATGAGCAGATGGCGCTGCACCAGCCGGAGGCCCTGGCGGGCGTGGCGCAGGTGCTGACGGGCGGTGACGTGATGCCGCTCCAGCGTGCGCGGGAGCACCTAACTCGGCTGCCGGAAGGCGCGGTGCTGGTGAACGCGTACGGCCCCACGGAGAACACGACGTTCTCCACCACGAACACGCTGACGGGCCGGACGGAGCTCGATGGCGCGGTGTCCATCGGCAAGCCGATTGGAAACTCCACGGCGTACGTGCTGGACGCGAATGGGGACGTGGCCGGAGTGGGCGTGCCCGGAGAGCTGTACGTGGGCGGCGAAGGGCTCGCGTGGGGTTACCTCAACCGCGCGGACCTGACGGCGGAGC
>NZ_RAWL01000678.1:0-2727 GCF_003668885.1 Corallococcus sp. AB049A
GTCCTACGCTGGACACCCTGGACCCTCCGGCAGGTCACAAAGGGAGGGGCAGTGCTCAGACTGTGTCTCAGCCAGACGCGGTAACCAGCCAAACGCAGACGGGAGGAGCCTGTATGCCAGGTCCCCGGTCACGAACGGGGTTGAAGGCGGTAGGGCAGGACCACGGGTGGGAGGACGCGCGGGAGTCGCAAGCGCGGCGTGGTGGCGGTGGCTCGACGACGGCGCGCACGCACCTGGAGCGCGAGGTGATGGTGCCCGTCGATGATTCCGTCCTCGTCCGGGGGCGGCTGGCGGTTCCCTCGGGGGCCCGGGGCATGGTGGTGCTGGCGCGCGGCAGCGACAGCAGCCTGGAGAGTCCCCGGCTCGCGCAGACCTCGCGCCTGTTCCAGGCCATGGGGCTGGGCACCCTGCTGATGGACCTGCTCACCCGCGAGGAGATGGAGGAGCGCAGGACGCGGCAGTTGCGCTTCAACGTGGGCCTGTTGGGCATGCGCATGGCGGGCGCGGCCCGGTGGCTCCATCGCGAGTCCCCCACCTCGGGGCTGCGCGTGGGCTACTTCGGCGCGCACACCGGCGCGGGCGCGGCGCTGTCCGCCGCGGCCTTCCGGCCTGATCAGGTGGACGCCGTGGTGTCTCGCGGCGGCCGTCCGGACCTGGCGGGCGCGGTGCTGCCCAAGGTGCAGGCCCCCACGCTGCTCTTGGTGGGCGGCGCGGACACGCTGGGCCTGGACATCAACCGCCGGGCCTACGAAGCGCTCCGCGCCGCCAAGCGCATGGACATCATCCCGGGCGCCACCCACCACTTCCAGGAGGACTCGGAATTGGAAGAGGTGGCCGAGCTCGCCGGGGAGTGGTTCCTCCAGCACCTGGGCGGCCCCCAGGAAGCGCTGGAGGAAGGCGCGGAGGAGGCCTCCGCGCCCTGAAGCACCCCGGGCCGTCTCAGGCCAGCACGGGACGGGTCACGCCCAGCTCGCACGCCAGCACCGCGAGCTGGGCGCGGTTCTCCGGCCCCAGCTTGCGGTAGATGCTGGTCAGGTGCGCCTTCACCGTGCGCTCGGTGATGCCCAGGTGCGCGGCGATCTTCAGGTTGTCCGCGCCAGCGGCCACGTAGCCCAGCACCTCGCGCTCGCGCAGCGTCAGCCGCGACAGCGCGGAGGCCGGCACCTGGAAGTCCTCCAGGTGCATCGAGTGGGCCTGGAGCATCTCCACGGGCAGCAGCCGCTCACCGCGCGCCACGCGGCTCACCGCGCGCACCACGTCGTCCACGCCCACGTTCAGCTTGCACAGGTAGCCCGCCGCTCCCGCCTGGAAGCAGCGCTCCACCACGTCCGGCTCGCGGTGTCCGGACAACACCAGTGCGCGCACCTGCGGATGGAAGTCGTGCAGGTACTTCAGCGCGTTCAGGCCATCCTCCGCGCCCTCGCGGCCCACGTGCTCCAGCCGCAGGTCCACCACGGCCACGTCCGGCGCGGCCGCGCGCACGTTGGACAGGAACGTGCCCGTCTCCGCGCACCGGGCCACCACCTTCATCCCCGCGCTTTCCAGTAGGGCCACCAGGCTCTCGCGGAACACCTGCTGATCTTCCAGCAGTGCCACGCGGATCTCCCGCCCCGTTGAGTTCAGCTCCATGGATGGCACCCTTGCCCTCCCATCTTTCAGACATCACCCCCTGGGAAGGGACGCCCAAGGTATGCCATCCCGCCGCCCCCTGTGAAACGACTCCCGGCGTAGCCGTCACACGGAAGGAGGCCAGCGAACGTTTCACGGTTCCTGACCCGGACGAGGAGTATGGCCAGCAATGCTCCTCCGGGAGGGGGAATGCAGGTCTTGCCCGGTTAGCACCCGCTGGGCTACGTCCCTCTGTATGGCTCCCAAGCCTCCACGTGACAGCGAGCTCGAAGCCATCCTGGAGAAGGTCCGCCAGGTGCGGAACTTCGACTTCCGCAATTACAAGCGGGCCACGCTGCAGCGGCGCATTGAGCGGCGGATGCAGGCCACGCGCTGCCGCAGCCGGGCGGCCTACCTGGCGCTGCTGGAGCGCGACCCCACGGAGGTGAGCACGCTGGTCTCCTCCATGCTCATCAAGCTGACGACCTTCTTCCGGGACCGGGAGGTCTGGCAGGCGCTGGAGCAGAGCGTGGCGGAGCTGGTGCGCCAGCGGCCGGACGCGGAGCTGCGCATCTGGAGCGCGGGCTGCGCCACCGGTGAAGAGGCGTACTCGCTGGCCATCATCGCCGCGGAGGCGCTGGGGCCCGGCTACCCCGGCGCGGAGCTGAAGGTCTTCGGCACGGACGTGGACGAGGACGCCATCGCCACCGCGCGCCGGGGCATCTACACGCCGGAGCAGCTGGAGAACGTCTCCCCGGAGCGGCTGTCGCGCTTCTTCGTGCGCACCGGCAACAGCTACACGGTGCGCAAGGAGATCCGCCGGGCGGTGGTGTTCGGCGTGAACAACCTGGTGTCGGACGCGCCGGTGTCGCGCATCGACATCATCCTGTGCCGCAACGTCTTCATCTACCTGGACTCGGAGCTGCAGAAGCGGGTGCTGGCGCGCTTCCAGTTCGCGCTGCGCCGCAACGGCCTGATGGTGCTGGGGCGCTCGGAGCTCATCCCCTTCGCGGCCCGGCTCTTCCGGCCCAGCGACCTGGCCCGGCGCATCTACCGCAAGGACGGCCAGGCGGAACTCACCAGCACGACGCAGGACCGCCTGCCCCCGGAGCCCACGCC
>NZ_RAWL01000679.1:0-2724 GCF_003668885.1 Corallococcus sp. AB049A
GGCGGAGACGGTGTCGAGCTCGCCGTGGGTGGCGCCCGGGAGCTCGTCGTGGAACTCGTCCCGGGGCGCGGCCAGGCGCGCGGAGGCGCCGCTGTCGTCGCCCCAGACCTTCGAGCTCTCGAGCCTGGCGGCGGGGACCTCGCGGGATTCGGCGCGCCGGGACAGCGGCGCTTCCCTCCCCATCGACTGCAACGGCATCTGCGGCGTGGGCTGCGGGGGACGGCCGTTGGCGTCCGCGTCACGCGACAGCACCAGCGTCGTCCCGTGGCGGTCCTCGTCCGGAGAGGCGACCCGCTTCGCTCCCGAGGCATGGTCGCGCGACGGCATCACGGCCGTGGGCTCGCGGGGCGGCGGCGGGGCGGCGGGCAGCGCTCCGTCCTCCAGCGCCGTGCGCTCCGGGATCGCGGGCAGCGCCTGGTTGCTGGCCGCGACGGGGAACAGCTGGCGCATGAACGCGCCCACGTCGGTGTCGTCCACGGAGCGGGCCTGGTTCAGCACGCACTGCGCCAGCGCGCGCTCCAGCTCACCGGCCGTCTGGTAGCGCTTCGTCAGGTCGCGCTCCAGCGCGCGGCAGATGACGGCGTCCAGGTCCGGCGGCACGTCCGGGTTGAGGCGCGCGGGCGGCACGATGGTGCTCTCCTGCACCGCGCGCAGGACGGCGATTTCTGAGTCCCCCTGGAACAGCCGCCCGCCGGTGAGCAGCTCCCACAGCACCACGCCCAGCGCGAAGACGTCGGTGCGCACGTCCACGCTCTCGCCCCGGGCCTGCTCCGGGGACATGTACGCGAACTTGCCCTTGAGCACGCCGGGGTTCGTCAGCTTGTTGCCCGCCTTCGCGATGCCGAAGTCGGTGAGCTTCACCGCGCCGTCGTAGGACACCAGCACGTTGTGCGGCGTGACGTCCCGGTGCACCAGGTTCAACAGCTCGCCGTTCACCCGCAGCCGGTGGGCGTAGTGCAGGCCGCGCGCGACCTCCGCGCCGATGTGCGCCACCAGCAGGGGCGGCAACGGCGTCATCGTCTCCTTGCTCCGCTTGCGCAGCTCCCACAGCGAGCAGCCGCGCACGTACTCCATCGCCAGGTAGTAGGTGTCCTCGTGCTTGTCGAAGTCGAAGATCTGCACCACGTTGGCGTGGTTGAGCCGCGAGGCCAGCCGCGCCTCCGCGATGAACATCTGCACGAAGTCCGGGTCGCTCGCGAGGAACGCCCGCACGCGCTTGATGACGACCTCCTTCTCGAAGCCCTCCGGCCCGCGCGCGGTGCACAGGAAGATCTCCGCCATGCCGCCTTCGGCCAGCTTGCGCCGCACGACGTACTTGCCGACGTGGGTTCCTGCCTCGAGCGTCACGGAAGGGTCGTCCAAGGCCGCGCCTACTCGAACTTGACCGTCACCACGTTGAGGTCGATGGGGCGCACCTCGATGCGGCGGCTGAGGGTGCGCTTCAGCTCGGGGTTGGTGAAGTTGCACTCATACGACCCCACCTGCAGATCCACCGGCTTGAACGGCGTCTTCCCCAGCTTGAGGCCGTTGCACGTCACGTCCGCCCCGGGCGTCACCTCGAAGCTCACCGGCGCGGACTGCTCCGCCGTGTCCGGCGCGCGAGGAGTGGCCACGCCGGAGGGCCCCACGCCCGGCTCCGGCGTCGTGGTCGCCGGGGGCTCCGTGCCGGGCTTTCCGGAGGACGGCAGCGGCACGAGCTTCAGCGGCCCCACGTCGAGCTGGCCGGATGGCGGGATGACGATCTGCGTGCGCAGCTCGCGGTAGCCTTCCTTGATCAGCACGACCCAGTAACGGCCGGGCTTCACCGTCGGCAGCGTCAGCGGCGTGCGCTCCGGGAGCACCCGGTCCTCGAACACGACGCGCGCGCCGGCGGGCTCGGACTGCACGTGCACGCCGCTGGCACCCAGGCCCAGGCTCCACACGATGCCCACGCCCACCAGGAGCGCGACGAGCACGATGGCGCCGTAGAGCAGCGCCCGGCGCTTCGGCGGCGCCACGGCGGACTGCTCGGTGACGGTGCCGGTGCGGCCGGGCGGCACCCACGGGCCCGGCATGGGCGCGCGAGACGCGGAGCGCGGCGCGGTGGACGCGGTCATCTCCTCGATGGTCGCGTGGGGCGCGGGCACCGGCGGCCGGTGGTGGCGGTGCTCACCGGACGGCGTGGGCCCGCTCGCACGGGGGACCGGAATCTCGGAGCGCGGCACGGCGCGCATGTCCTGCGTGGGGCCCTCGTCCAGGTCGGCGCGGGAGACGGCGCGCATGTCCAGGGTCGAGTCGTCCTCGTCCCCCTGGGGCAGCGTCAGCGAGCGCTGATCCAGCGTGGGCCCGTCCTCCTCGACCTGGAACTGGACCCCGCCGGACAGCTTGCCCTGCGTGTCCACCATGGCGAGCGTGGGCGCGTCCTCTTCGACCTGGAACCCGCCGGACAGCTTGCCCTGCGTGTCCATCATCGCGAGCGTGGGCCCGTCATCCTCCGTCACCGTCGGGAGGGACGGCTCCTCCAGGCGCACGGGCCGGATGCTCCGCGACGGCGGTGACTCCAGGGCCCGCCGCGAGCCCGTCATGCCCCGGGGCTCCGGCCGGACGTCGGCGCCGGCGCGAGGGTCGGCGTTGCGGACCTCGGACCTGGGCTCGGGCCGCGGGTCGGCACCTCGGGCCTCGGACCGGGGCTCCGGACGAGCGTCGGCCGCTCGCGCCTCCACCCGCGCCTCCGCGTTGCGGCCC
>NZ_RAWL01000067.1:0-26903 GCF_003668885.1 Corallococcus sp. AB049A
TCCCAGGCCTCGCGCTGGGCCTCGCGCAGCGCCGCCGCCGCGCCCTGCCCCCGCGCCAGGTGCCGGTAGTAGCGCTCCAGCAGCTCCGCGGCCTCGGCGTCGCGCAGGGGCCACAGGCTGGCCACCACGGCTCTCGCGCCTGATTCGAAGAAGGCCCTCGCGAGGCTCAGCACGCCCTCCCCCGCGAGCAGCGCTCCGGAGGCGCCCCGGCAGCTGGACAGCACCACCAGCGCGTCCCGCAGCCGCAGCTCCGCGATCTCCCGGGGCTGGAGCAGGCCGTCCTCTCCCGCCGCGCCCGGGGCCAGCACCAGGGCGGAGCGCTCGGGGGATTCGACGTCCACGACCGCGTGCGCGGCCACGTGGAGGATGCGCATCGCGTCCCACCGGGAGGCCTTGAGGGCGTGCTCGGACGCTTCCGCGCCCATGAGCAACCGGGGCTTCACGGCCGTGTGCTCCAGGGACTCGCTCACGGTGCGGCCCTCACGCCGCGCCTCCGGCAGCGCGCCCAGGCTCGCGGTCTCCAGGAACACGCCGCCTCTCGCGCTGGCCACCTTCGGGCCTTGAAGGGCTTCACCCCGGTCCGGATCCGCCAGGACCAGGGCCTCGCCTTCCGGTGGCTGCGCGGGCTGGGCGCGCCAGTGGTGGAGGAGGCTCGCGGAGGGAACTCGCGCCAGTTCGTAGCGGGCCATCAGTGGCGGGCCGTCCGCGTGCTCCCGCAGCGCGGCGAACGGCAGGTCGTGCAGCGGACCATCCGGGACGAGCAGCAGGCGTGACACCTTCGACGGCAGGTCCCGCAGCGCGGGCGCCAGGAGTTGCGAGTACAGCGCCGCGGCGGCTCCGGACTCCGAACCGTCACGGCGCTCGATGAGGCCTGACAGGAGCGCCACCGCGGGACGCAACCGTGCGCGCTCCGGGATGCGGTACGCGCGCGTGCCCTCGCGGGTCACCGCCAGCACCCACGCGCCTCCCGCGCGCTCGCCCTGGATGTCATGGTCCGTGCCCGCGAGGAAGACGAGCAGTGCCTCCTCTTCTCCCAGGTGCTGCTCGGTCGCGGAGAGCGACGCGAATGACAGCTCCGCGCTCTGGCCGCTCGAACGCTGCTCCTGCCGTGGCTCCGTCTCGGAGCGCGACGCGCCGGCAGGCTCCAATCGCTGCCCGTGCTCCCGGCGTTGCTCGGCCACGGTGAGCGATGCGAAAGGAGGCTCCATGCGCCAGGTCGCGGGTCTCAGCTCGCGCTCGCGGCGCTCCAACTCCTGAAGCTCTCCCAGCAGCCGGGTGCGCTCGGACGCGGTCAGCGCTGGATTCAGCAGCCTCCGCTGGGTGGCTGAAATTCCGCGCAGCACGCCGTCCCGCGCCTTGCGTTGCTCTGGAGGCTCCTTTTGCGCCGGGAGCGCCCGCGAGGCCACCAACGTCTCGAACAACGTCCTCGCCCGCAGGCGCTCGCTCACCGCGAAGGCTCTCTCCAGCGCTTCGCGGGGTGGCACGGCGGAGGCCTCTCCCGCCTCCAGCGTCCGGCCCGCGAGCCGGTGATAGTCACTGGCCCAGCCGGAGAAGAGCTCCGCCTGGCTCGTGGCATCCCGCTGCCACTGGCGCAGCACCTCCACCGCGGCGAGCGCGCGCTCCGCCTCGTCCAGCGCCTCCGGCAACGGCCGCGTGCGGAAGGCCACCATCGACCGCGCACGCCACGCGGAGGCGAGATAGAGCGGGTTGTCGTGCTCGGCGGCCAGGGACAGCGCTTCGTCCACGTCGCGCCACGCGGCGGCCGCGTCCACCGCCGAGCGGCGTTCGGCGCGCGTCCACAGACAGGAGATGCGCCGCTCCGGCAGGCCCGTCTCCCGGGCGATGTCGATGCAGCGGCCCAGTGCGTCCTCCGCTTCGCGCCGCTCCTCCGGCCCGTCACTCAGCAACTCCCCCAACAGGCGCAGCGCCATCGCCTCGAAGGCCTTGCTGCCCGCGCGCTCGGAGGCCGCGAGCGCCTCCCGCGCGAGCCGCAACAGCTCCGGCTGGCCTCCCGGTTCGGGACGCTCCTCCTGCCGCCGCCAGGCGAGGTTCGCGAGCGCGAAGCGGACACGCGCTTCCGTGCCCGCGTCCTTCGTGCGCTCCGCCAGCTCCGCGAGCCGCGCGAAAATGGCCCGCGCCTCGTCGAAGCGCCCCAGGTTCACGCTCACCGTGGCCAGGGGGCTGAGCAGCTGCTTCTTCATGCCGTCCGTGCCGTCCGGGAACGTCAGGGACTCCGCGCGCTTGAGCAGGCGGTAGGCGCGGCCCAGGTCCTGGCCCAGGTCGGACAGCTCGGCCGCCTCCAGGATGAGCGCGCGCACCTCCAACTTCGGATCCCCGGAGGCCCGGGCCACCTCGCCCACCCGCAGGACCCACTGGTGCGCCTCCTCCGTCTGGCCGCGCATCCCCAGCACGCTGCGCAGGTTGATGCCGGCCATCACCTCCCCCTCCGCGTCCCCCTGCTCGCGGAAGGCGAGCGCCGCGCGGCGGTAGGACGCCTCCGCCAGCGCGGGCTCGGACAACAGCTCCATGTGCCCGAGCACCAGCGTGAGCCACGGACGGTCCGGGTGCCGCGCGATGAGGCCCTGGAGCCTGCGCCGGGCCTCGTCACGCCCTGGGAGCCCCTGGGCGTTCCGGAAGAAGCACATCGCCGCGTCGGAGCCCTCCGGGTGGGCGGCGAAGGCCTCCTCGCACCTTGCGAGCGCGGAGGGCGCCGGAGGGGCGGCGGCCCGCGCGGGGGCGCACAGGGCCAGCCCCACCCCCAGGGTGAAGCCGCCCAGCCGCCCCACGCGCTGTCGCCGCGCGCCGGTCACATCAGGACTCCTCGGTCTCCACCCAGCATTTCCCCATGGTGACAGGCTCCGGCATGGTTGTGACGGGGTCCTGGGCATCCTTGGGAGGGAACTCGCAGACAAGGTGCCCGGTCGGCGGCGGCTCCCCCAGCCCTTCCCGCGTGAGGATCAGGTCGCCGCCGGACAGCTGCTCGGCGTCCTTCGGCATGAGGAGCTGCGCGCGGACCCCGGCGGAAGAAGGGGCCCTGGCGCTCACCCGCAGGGGCGCGGTCAGGCTCGCGATTCCCGTGACGCTCGCGAGCACGGCGCCGTGTTCATCCAGGATGCGCAGGGTCATGGGCACCGGGGCCCCCCCGCGCATCGGAACCGCGTCCACGGTGGCCTCCACCGTGTCACGCGCGGCCCCCGCCAGCGAATCCGTGGTGATGACCCAGCTGTCCTGCGCGGGTGCCGCCTGCGCCGCCGCCGTGACGCCCCACAGCAGCGCCATCACGGACAGCGCGCGCACCCATCCCCTGCGAATGTGGATCGTCTTCATACATCCCCCTCTGCTTGTCATTGAGCCACCGGCCTGGCCCAAGTGGTGCGGCACTCACCGCACCCGGTTCACGAACGTACTGCCGCGCTGAACGCTTCCATCCGGAAGCCGCGCTTCCACCTGCCACAGCACACGTGCTCCGGAGGGCAGCTCCGCGAGCACGTCCGCAGGCACCGTGTATTCGCGCGACTCCAGCCGCTCCGCGCGATGGAACACCTTCAGGTCCTCCGACGACACCTGCACGCTCCAGGACACCGCCTGGGGCACTCCGCTCCAGCGCAGCTCGAACCGCTCACGCGGGAGCGCGGTGGCCTCCGGCACCCGCGAGGCGATGACCTCCGCCGTGCCTCCGCGGATCCGCGTGGGGTCCACCTGCGCCTGCTGCTGCCGCACCACCACGACCGCGCCCACCAGCACCACCACCGTCGCCGCCATCGCGGCCATCGCCTGCCGCCCCTGCCAGGAGCGCCGGGCGGTCAGCGGCACCACCTTCGCGGGCGCCTCCACGCGTGCCGCCGGCACCTCCGCCTTTACCTCCGGAGCCCCCCGCTCCGCCTCCGCCGCTGCCTGCGACATCGCCTTCGCCAACCGCCACGCCTGCGCCCACGCGGGATCCGCCGCGACGCGCTCGATGACCGCCCGGCGCTCCTCCGCCGGAAGCTCCTGCCTCACCGCGCGCCAGACGAGGTCCGCGTCCACCGGCTCCCCTGGCGCGTCATCCTCACGCAGCGCCGTGCGCAGCCGCTCCACCCCCTCGGCCTCCAGCGTGTCATCCCCGGGACGGCGTTCGCTCACGGCTGGATTCCCTTCGAGGAGAGACACGCGCGCAGCGCGCTCAGCCCCCGGTAGATGAGGTTCTCCGTCCGCTTGGCCTCCCACCCCAGCAGCTCCGCGGCCTCCGGAACGGTGTGTCCCTGCAGGTGCAGCGTCACGGCGAGGCGGCGGTCCTGCACCAGCCCCTGAAGACAGTCCCTCACGGCCCGCGCAATCTGCGCGGCCCCCGCCGCGCGCTCCGGGTCTCCCGGCGCCACCGGCTGCTGGGGCCCCTCCGCCACCTCCTCCAACGCCACCTCCTTGCGAGCCCCCGTCCGGCGAAGCTCGTCGATGAGCGTCGTGTACGCCACCCGGTACAGGTACGCGGGGGTCAGCTCCGCGCGGCCCGGGGCGCGGCCGCGCAGCTCCACCACCTTCATCATCGCGACCTGCAACAGGTCGTCCCGCCGGTCCGCGAGCGACGCGGGGCAGACGCTCGCGAGCGCCCTGCCCAGGTCACGCCGCAGCGTCTCCAACCCTGCGTCCGGGGATGCACCCGCCCAGGGGCCGTGTCGCAGCTCCAAGATGCCTCCCCCCTTCCGCGAAGGGCGCCGAGCGTCGGTTGAACGAACGCATCATCGGCGGTTGGGAGAAGCCGGGCAATCCGCGAAAATTCCCTCGCGTTACCGGAGGTTCATCTCCCAGGCAATCAGCCGCAGGTCGCCGCCGCCGCCCGAGCCCGTCGTCAGGCGCACGGCGGTGAGGATGAAGCGGGTGCCCACGGCGGTGGCCGTGGCGGCCAGGCCGGACACGATGGCGCCCGCGCGCTCCTTGCCGCTGCGGTGCACCTTGCCCTCCAGGATGTCGCGCACGCTGTTGCCGGGAAAGGCATACGTCTGCGCGGACGCGCTCACGCCCAGGGTGGTGCAGGCCAGGGCGGTGAACCGGAACACGGAACGGAAGCGCGCGGACGGTGACATGGGGCTGCTCCTTGGGAGTGGCGCCTTTCGCGCCTGCCCTCACAAAACGGAACTGCCCCTTTCTTCCCCTCACCCCCGCCGCGCGTTTTTTCGCCTCGCGCCTCAGTGCGGCGCCGGTCCCAGTCCGGCCGGCTCCACGTGCCCCTCGGCCTGCCCGGGCCGCGCGTGCATCAGCACGTCGATGCGCAGCCGGAGCCAGTCCATGCCGCGAGGCCCGTCATAGTCATGCGCGGAGAAGTAGGTCGTCACCGTGCCCGCGCGCAGCATGAAGCGCGCCTCGCGCCGTTGATACGTGACGCGGAAGCCCTTCGTGCGGCCCACCTCCACCAGGTCCCGCGTCATCGCCTTCGCCTGCCGCTCCGCTTCTTCCGCCCAATCCGAAGACATGGTGCTGCCCTCCATGAATTGCGTTCGCGCTACCCGGTCACCACCGGCAGCGACAGTTCGAAGCGCGTGCCCGCGGATGACGTCGACGCCACCTCCAGCGCGCCGCCATGCGCCTCCGCGATGCGCCGCGCGAGGTACAGGCCAATGCCCAGGCCCGTGGAGCCGGGCCCCCGCATGAAGCGCTCGAAGAGCGTGGGCATCAGCTCCGAGGGAATGCCCGGCCCCTGGTCGCTCACCGTCACGCACACCCCGGGCCCCTCCGGACGGTCCCGCGCCTCCAGCGTGACGTCCACGGGCTGCCCCGGCGGCGAGTGCTTGAGCGCGTTCGCCACCAGGTTCTCCAGCAACTGCCGCACGCGGTCTGGATCCGCCACCGTCACGAACTCCTCGGGGCCCGTGAAGCGCACCGGGTGCGCGGGGGTGCTCGCGGTGGTGGCCAGTTCCCGCACCAGCCCCGAGAGGTCCATGGGCTGGGGGCGCAGGCTGAACAGGCCCTGCTCCAGGCGCCCCACGTCCAGCAGGTCGTTGATGAGCCGCGTGAGGGAGCGCAGCGACGCGGCCGCGCCCATCGCGTCCCGCAGGTCCTCCGGCTCCTGCTTGCGCGTGGCCCGCCGCTGGATGAGCTGGATGCGGGCCTGGAGCGGCAGCAGGTGGTTGGCCATGTCGTGCGCGAGCACGGTGATGAGCTCCTCGGCCGCCTTGCGGCGGGCCTGCTTCACCGCCAGCTTCGTCAGCTCCTGCACCAGCTCCACGCGGTGGGCCACCATGCCCACCCAGCGCGCCACGGCCTGGAGGAAGCGCAGGTCCTTGTCGGTGAAGAAGTCATTGCGCGCCGACGACACGGCCAGCACGCCTCGCGTCTCGTCGCCAATGGGCAGGGGCACCATCAGGGCGGAGCGCACCCCCAGCCGGTGCTTGATGCCGGGCAGCTCCTCCGGGTCCTCCTCCACACGGCCGGAGATGAAGGGGGCTTCCGTCTCGTACACCTGGACCGCGCGCCCGCCATTGGCCAGGGGCATCCGGTCCAGTCCCAGCGCCTTCTGCAGGTGGCCCATGGGCGTCTGGCTCGTGCCCACCGCGACCAGGGTCTGACTGCTGTGCTCGATGAGGAAGACGTCCACCTTGTCGGCGTTCAACAGCTCGGAGATGAGCTGGCTCGCGGTGTCCAGCGTGGGCCGCAGCTCGGCTGCCGGGAGGGCCAGCAGTTGTTCCAGCGCCCGCAGCCGGGGCTCCTCCCATCCCACCTGCATCCCTGATTTGGCGTCGTTCACGCGACTACGGTGGGGATGGCTTTTGTCCGGGTCTCCGGTGCGCCTGAACCGCCCGCCCCCCTGCCCGCACGTCAGGCGTTCAGACCATGCCGCCGTTGGCGCGCAGGACCTGGCCGTTGATCCACCCGCCCTCCGGGCCCGCGAGGAACGCGACGGACGCGGCGATGTCCTCCGGCGTGCCCAGGCGCTCCAGCGGGTTGAGCTTCGCCATGCGCTCCACCAGCTCCGGGGACTTGCCGTCGAAGAAGAGCTCCGTGGCGGTGGGGCCCGGCGCCACGCCGCCGAACGCCTCGGCCGCCGCGTCGAACATCCGGGGGAACGCGGTGGGGTCCGCGACGTCCGCCTGGAAGCTCAGGGCCCGTCCGCCCGCCGCTTCAATCCGGCGCACCACGGCCCGCGCCGCGTCGTGGTTGCCCGCGTAGTTGACGAGGACGTGGAAGCCATCGCGCGCGAGCCGCTCCGCCACCGCGGCGCCGATGCCGCGCGAGCCGCCCGTCACGAGGGCCGTCTTCTGCTGCTGCCAGGTCTGGGTCGTCATGGGGTCCTCTCCTTGAAGTGAGGACAAGCCGGTTCGACGCCATGAAGGCCTTCACGCGCATCGTGGAGCGCCGGAGCTTCACGCAGGCCGCGAAGGACCTGGGGCTGCCGCGCTCGTCGGTGACGGACGCGGTGAAGCAGCTGGAGGAGCGGCTGGGCTTGGGCCTCATCCAGGCGCCGCGCTACCGCCTGGAGGAGGACTTCGGGCGCGGGACGCGGGTGCCCGTGCTGGCCCAGCATCCACCGACGCCCACGCCCGTGTCCCTGATGTACCCGCGCAACCGCCAGCTGTCCCCGCGCGTGCGCGTCTTCATCGACTGGGTGTCGCGGGTCTTCGCCGGGTCGTGAGACTCAGCGCAGCCTCAAGCCCTTGGGCCGGGCCTGCAGCCGGTCCACGTAGGCCTCCAGCTTCGGCCGCCCCGTCGAGCCGCCCAGCATGCGCTGGTAGATGAACATGGAGCCAATCATCACGTCCGCGGCGGTGAACCAGTCACCGAAGAGGTAGGGGCCGTCCCCCAGCTCGCGCTCCACTGCGTCCAGCGTCTGCGAGTACTCCGTCCATCCGCGCTGCGGCAGCGTGGGGGCCTTGGCCATGTGGTCGCCCATGGACGGCTCCAGCTGCGACGTCGAGTACACCATCAGCGACAGGTACCGGCCGCGCTCGGGCGCATCCACCGCGGGCGCCAGCTTCGCCTGCGGGTACTTGTCCGCGATGTAGAGACAGAGGGCGGCGTTCTCGAACACGCGCGCATCACCGTCCACCAGCGCGGGCAGCTTGCCGGCCGGGTTCACCTTCAAGAACTCCGGCGACTTCTGCTCGCGCTTCTCCAGGTCGATGGGGACGATTTCGTAGTCGACCCCCGCCTCGTCGAGCATCCACTTGCCAATGACAGCCCGGCTGCGCGGATTGAAATAGAGCTTCATGCAGGCACCTCTCCTGAATCAGGGAGCGGCCTGCGCCCCCAGCTTCTGGAGCGCGGCCGCCGCGTTGGCGTTCTTCGGGTCCAGCTCCACGGCCTTACTGTAGTTCACGCGCGCCTGCTGTTTGTCTCCGACCGCGAGGCAGGCCTCCCCCAGACTGTCGTAGACGTTGCCCACCTTCGGGAACATCTCCACGTTGAGCTTGAAGATTTCCACGGCATCCGCCGCGCGGCCCTTGCGGAGCAGCTGGTAGCCCAGGCCATTGAGCTCCCCGTCGGAGAAGTCATACGCGTCCGGCTTCGAGGCCTTCAGCTCGCGGTAGCGCGCGACGGTCTTCGCGACGGGCTCCTTTTCGGCCGTCGTGCTCAGCAGCTCCCGGATGCCCATGCGGGGCGCCTTGGGCGGGATGCCGTGGAGTACGCTCAGGAGGCCCGCGGACAGCTCCACCAGCTTGTCGCCGCGCGACGTGTTGTCCAGGAGGATGACCACCTCCCTGCCCGCCGGCACGCGGTAGATGCGCGAGCTGAACCCGTTGATGCCGCCGCTGTGGGTGATGGTGGGCAGCTCCGTCTTGCCGTCGTCCAGCTTCAGCGGGTTCACGAAGAACCCGAAGCCGTAGTTCTCCAGGCCGGGCGTGAACATCTTCTGCTTCAGCGCCTCCGGCAGCAGCTTGTTCTCATAGAGCGCGCGGTCCCAGCGGTAGAGGTCCTCCACCGTCGAGTACAGCGACCCGGCCGCGTACGGCAGGGACATGTCCAGGTAGTCCGCGTGGACATAGCCGTCCGGCGTGAGCTCATGGCCGCTGGCGCGCTTGGGCAGCACCGTGGCGGTGACGTCGTAGCCGGAGTCCTTCATGCCCAGCGGCGTGAAGATGCGCTCCTGCACCGCCTGCGCGTACGTCTTGCCGGTGACGCGCTCGATGATGGCGCCCAGCAGGAAGTAGCCGGAGTTGTTGTATTTGAATTTCGAGCCGGGCTCGAACTCCAGGTCCCCGCTGGCGAACTGCTTCACGAAGTCCGCGACGGCGTAGGGGTTGCGAGACACCTTGGGGAAGAAGTCCGGCGAGCCCGTGTAGCTGGGGATGCCGGACGTGTGGTTGAGCAGCTGGGCGACGGTGACGCGCGCACCCGTGTCCTTGCGGTAGTCCGGCAGCGCCGACACCAGCGTGTCGTCGAGCTTGAGCTTCCCCTCCGCGACCAGCTGGAGGATGACCATGGCGGTGAACTGCTTGGTCACGGACGCGATGCGGAACTTCGTGTCCGGCGTGTTGGGCACGTTCCATTCGAAGTTGGCCAGGCCGTAGGCCTTCTTCAGGACGACGCCCTTGTCATTGGCCACGAGCACCGCGCCATTGAACTGGCGCAGCTGGTGGTACTGCGTCACCAGCCTGTCCAGCTCCTGCTGGCGCGTCGCGGCACCAGAGATGACAGGGAGGAGCAACAAGGCCACGGCCAGGAAGCGCAACGGACTCCGGTTCATTCGGTCTCTCCCACGCACCAGCCTACCTACGTCCCGCTGGCGGGGCGATTGCATCCTCAGGCGGTGGCGAAGCGGCGGAAGAACCAGCGGTTGAGCCCCATGGCGCAGGCCAGGTACAGCACCACCAGCCCGCCCAGGGACGCGAGGATGGCGGGCGGCGGCGGCACGAAGCCGAAGGAGGGGCCCAGCGGCGTGAAGGGCAGCGCGCAGGCCACCGCCACCACGCCCAGCGACGACAGCACCAGCAGCCGCGCGGGACGGCTGCGCGCCGCGCCACCCCGGGTGCGGATGATGAAGATGACCAGCACCTGCGTGGTCAGCGACTCCATGAACCAGCCCGTCTGGAAGAGCGGCGCCCCGGCGTGGAAGCCGTGCAGCAGCACCGTGAACGTCGCCGCGTCGAAGAGCGAGCTGAGCGTGCCGAACACCGCCATGTAGAGGCGCACGAAGCGCAGGTCCCAGCGCGTGGGCCGCGACAGCTGCTCCGCGTCCACCGTGTCCAGCGGGATGGCCAGCTCCGACACGTCGTACAGCATGTTGTTGAGGAGGATCTGGATGGGCAGCATGGGCAGGAACGGCAGCACCAGCGACGCCAGGGCCATGCTCAGCATGTTGCCGAAGTTGGAGCTGGTCCCCATGCGGATGTACTTCATGACGTTGCCGAAGGTGCGCCGCCCCTCCTGGACGCCGTCGTGCAGGACGCCCAGCTCCTGGCGCAACAGCAGCAGCGCCGCGGCCTCGCGCGCGACGTCCGCCGCGCCCGCGACGGAGATGCCCACGTCCGCCTCGTGCAAGGACGGCGCGTCGTTGATGCCGTCCCCCAGGTAGCCCACCACGTGGCCGCGCTGCCGCAGCGCGCGCAGGATGCGGCTCTTCTGCGCGGGGGACACGCGCGCGAAGACGGTGGTGTCCCGGGCCCGCGCGCGCAGGCCCGGGTCGTCCAGCAGGGCCAGCTCCGCGCCGGTGAGCACGCCGCGCACCTCCAGCCCCAGCTCCTGGCAGACGTGCGCCGCCACCCGCGCGTTGTCGCCCGTCACCACCTTCACCGCGACGCCCGCCTCGCGCAGCGCCGCCAGCGCGGGCCGGGCGCTCTGCTTGGGCGGGTCCAGGAAGGAGGCGAAGCCCGCGAAGACGAGGCCCGTCTCGTCCTCCGGCGACAGCCCTTCGCGCTGGACCGGCGCGTCCCGCCAGGCGAGCCCCAGCACCCGGAAGCCCTGCGCGCCCAGGGCGTCGGCGCGGGCCTGCAGGGCCTCGCGCGCGGGCACGTCCAGGGCTCGGGGTGGCCCCTCCGGGGCTTCGCAGGCTTCGCAACAGGACAGCAGGGCTTCCGGCGCGCCCTTCACCACCAGGACGCGGCGGCCGTCCTTCTCCAGCAGCACGGACACGCGGCGGCGCTCGAAGTCGAAGGGCAGCTCGTCCTCCTTGCGCCAGCCCTGCGTGCACGCCACGCGCCGGGCCAGGATGGCCTCGTCCATGGGGCTGCGCAGGCCGGTGGCGAAGTGGCTGTTGAGGAAGGCCCACGCGAGGGTGCGCTCGCTGTGCTGGGAGGTGGCGTCCTCGGTGCGCGCCAGCCGGATGTTCGCCTCCGTGAGCGTGCCCGTCTTGTCGGTGCACAGCACGTCCATGCAGCCCAGGTCGTGCACCGCGCTCAGCCGCTTGACGATGACCCCCTGGTCCGCGAGCCGCAGGGCGCCCCGGGCGAGCGTCACCGAGACCACCATGGGCAGCAGCTCCGGCGTGAGCCCCACCGCCAGGGCCATGGCGAAGAGGAAGGACTCCAGCAGCGGACGCGCCAGGGTCAGGTTCACCAGGAGCACGAACAGCACCATCAGGACCGTGAGCCGCATCAACATCGCGGAGAAGTGGTGCGTTTCCTTCTCGAAGGCGGTGGAGGCGACGGGCGCGGACAGCCCCCGGGCGATGCCGCCGACCTCCGTCTCGCAGCCGGTGGCGAACACGAGCGCGCGGCCCGTGCCCCCCAGCACCGACGTCCCGGCGAAGACGGTGTTGCCCACGTCCGCGAGCGGCGCGTCCGAGGGCGCGAGCCCCGGCGCCTTCTCCACGGGGTAGGGCTCGCCGGTGAGCAGCGATTCGTTCACGGACAGCGCGTGGGACTCCAGGACGCGCGCGTCCGCGGGGACGCGGCTGCCGGTGGCCAGCAGGACCACGTCCCCGGGGACCAGCCGCGTGGCGGGCACCTCCTGTTCCACGCCGTCGCGCAGCACGCGGGCGCGCAGGGCCACGGCGCCGCGCAGGCGCTCCGCCGCGTTGCTGGCCCGGTGCTCCTGCACGAAGTCCAGCGTCACGCTGATCAACACGATGACGGCGATGATGGCGGAGCTGGTCAGGTCGTGGACCACGGCCGAGATGCCGCACGCCACCAGCAGCACCAGCACCAGCGGGTTGCCCAGCCGCAGCAGCAGCTCCAGGGGCAGCGGCCGGCGGCGCCGGGACTCCAGGTCATTGGGGCCCAGGGACTCCAGCAGCGCCCCGGCCTCCTGGGAGGACAGCCCCTGGAGCGAGGTGCCCAGCCGGGCGCATAGCGACTCCACCGGCTCGCTCCAGGCGGGCGAAGCACGCGCCACGGGCCTGGCTCCCCGGTTGCTCGAGCGTCCACCGCCCATCCTCGCAACGTGCGCAGTGCCCTCCCGGGAGACCAGTCACCGGGGAGGGGCGCGGCGCTCGGAGGGACGGCCCCGCGCCCTAGCTGGCGTTGTCGCCCTTCTTGAACGAGAGGACCGCCGCCGCGTCCAGCGCCTGGAGGAAGCGGATCGCCAGCGGCACGGCCACGCGGCCTCCCACGCCGCCACCTTCGACGAACACCGCGAAGCCGATGCCGTCACGGACGCCGACGAACCACGCATGCGTCGGAGGCGGCACGGCCGTGCCGAACTCCGCCGTGCCTGTCTTGCCCTTGAGCCCCGGGATGTGGGCGGCGGACTTCGCCGTGCCGTCCGTCACCACCGCGCGCATCAGCTCGCGGAGCGCTTGAGTCGTGCCGGGGACCAGCCGTGACTCCGGGCCTGTGTCCGCGTCCGCCAGGAGGCTCGGCGCATGCCAGACGCCGGTGTCCGCCGCCGACACGACGGTGGCCATGTGCAGCGGCGTCACCAGCACGCGGCCCTGCCCCATGGCGTCCGCCGCGAGCTCGGCGTCGTCCTTCGGTGGAGGGAAGGTGGCGCCGGGGGACGGCAGGCCCACGTCGTAGGACACGCCGAAGCCGAAGCGCCGGGCCGCGTCCTCCAGCGCGTGCGGGGGCAGCTTCTCCGACAGCTGGATGAACGTCGTGTTGCACGACAGCGCGAACGCCCGGCGCAGCGTGGTGGGTCCCAGGACCTCGGACTCGAAGTTGCGGAAGCGCTTGCGGCCCACCGTCACCTCCAGGGGACACTCGACGCGCGAGTCCGGCTTCAGGCCGCTGGCGAGCAGCGCCTCGGAGGTCACCAGCTTGAACGTGGAGGCCGGGGGATAGCGTCCCACCAGCGCGCGGTGCCATCCCTCCCCCAGCGGCCTGCTGGCCATGGCCAGCACGTGGCCCGTGGCCGTGTCCACCGCGACCACCGCGGCGGGAAAGGTGACGTCCACGAGCGCCGCCTCCGCCGCCGCCTGCACGTCCCTGCGCAGCGTGGTGCGGACGTCGCGGCCCGGCTCACCGTCGAAGCGGTAGAGCAGGTCGCTGCCGCCGGAGCGGTGAAGGAGGCGCACCTCACCGGAGGGGCGTCCCGCCAGCGTCCGCTCCTGCGTTCGCTCCAGGCCGGACAGGCCCACCACGTCTCCGGGTTGGTAGGGCATGCCCAGGGCCTGGAGCGCCTCCGCGGTCACCTCGCCCACGCGGCCCAGCGTGTGCGCGGCGAAGCCCTCCGCGGGGCTGAGGCGCGCGGGCTTCTTGCGGAAGAAGATGCCGGGCACCGGCGCGAGCACGCCTCGCACCTGTTGATAGCGTTCCTGGCGCACGTCGATGAACGCGAGGAACTGTTCGGGTTGCGCGTTCGCGGCGTTGAGCGCGGCGAGCACCCTGGCGGGGTCCACGCCGAGCTGCGCCTGGAGCACGCTGGCCACGGCCGCGCGGTCCTTCACGCGGCCCGGCATGACGCCGACGCGGATGACCTCTCCCGGGACGGTGAGCGAGTCCCCGTTCGCGTCCAGCAGCGCGGCGCGAGGCCCCCACGTCCGCGTGCGGCCGAAGCGGTCTCCGGGCCGCGCGTCGGGGTGGAACACCTCCGGCGTCCAGAGCAGGCCCCAGCGCTTGCCCCGGAGCACGAAGCGCAGCCGGGACTCCACCTCCCAGTCCCCCAGCCCCCGCAGCGTGTGCACGCCGATGAACCGCACCACCGCCGTGGTGGCGCCCTGGGACTCGAGCTGGGGCGGCTCGAAGCGCGAGGCCACGACGCCCAGCTCCTGCCTCCAGCGCGCCTGCTGCGCGTCGTAGTCCTGGGGCGCGTCCACGAGCACGCGGCGCTGCGCCTCCACGTCGTTGCGAGCCCAGGCGTCCAGGTACTGGAGGGCCAGGCCCTCGGGGCCCGAGGGCACCGTGGGCGCGGGCACCGGAGGCACCGTGGGCCTCACGGTCTTCGGCGCGCACGCGGGAAGCAGCAACAGGAGCCAGAGCCCCACCCAGGAAATGACCGCCCGTCCGTACACGCGTCCCCCTGTACCGCGCCCCGCGCGCCGAGGCGAACATCCGGCGCTCGCATCCACCGGCACGCACGCGCAGCGTGGATCAGCGGACGGTCTGCTCCTGGGTCTTGCTCGCGCCGTCGCCCGTCGCCGTGACGGTCAGCGGGCCGGCCGTCGCGGCGCGGAGGTAGAAGATGCCCTCGCGCTGCGGGTTCTTGAGGCTGACCACCGTCACGGGCGCATCCGAGCAATCCGGCAGCAGGTGGAACGTGGCGCCTGGGTCCGTCGCGGCCAGCGCCACCTCCGGCACGGACAGCGGGGCCAGGTTGCCCACCAGGTCCCAGCCCTGCACCACCAGCGCCTCCGAGCACGTCCCCACGTCCAGCGTCCGCGCCGGCGTGGCGAAGCCCACCTGACGCTCGTCGCCTTGCGCCGCCACGTCCATGGCGATGGCGTTGCTCGGATACACCGCCTCGTCGTACCCGTCACCGCTGATGCGGTTGAGGCTGATGAGGTTCGCGGTCCCGTTGTCGGAGATGGCGGCCTGATAGGAGCCCGTCAGGTCCGTCTTGGTCAGCGTGTTGCCAATCACCTGGAGGTTCTGGGAGCCGGGGGGCGGCGTGAAGTCGAGGTCCATCGCCTGCAAGAGGCTGACGCCGACGTCGTTCTCCTCCAGCACGTTGTCCTCGATGCGCAGGTCGTGGCACAGCTCGCGGCCCGCGCCGTAGTACGGACCGCCGAACACCAGGATGCCGGAGCCATAGTCCCGCTCGAAGATGTACGCGTTGCCCCGCACCTGGTTGCCCATCACCTGTCCGGAGACGCCGTGCGCGAGCTGGATGCCGACGCGCGCGATGCGGTCCGTGGGCCCCAGCCCGTCGATGACGTTGTCCTCCACCGTCGCCACCACGCGGCCCAGCACCACCACGCCCGCCTTCTGGTAGCCCGTCAGCTGGTTGCCCCGGACGGTCACCGCCACCGGCGTGGCGCCCGCCGCGAGGTTGCGCACGTCGATGGCGAAGCCCTCCTGGCAGCCGCCGAAGTTGCCCGCCTGGCTCAGGTCCTCCACGACCGTGTCCTCGATGGTCCCGCTCGCGCCCTCCAGCAGGATGCCGCGCAGCCGATCCGCCTCCCCGTCACACACGTCCGACAGGTTGCGCGCCGTCACCGTGACGTCGCGCACGTTCGCCACCGTGCCCCGGTTGCGCAGCACGGCGCCCTTGTAGTGGTCCCCGGCCCCGTCCTCGGACGCGGTCAGCGTGTGCCCGGCGCCGTTCAACGTGTAGCCGTCCGGGATGAACATCGCGCTCTGGACCACGCAGTCCTCGCGCAGCGTCACCTGGCCGGGCGTCAGCGTGACAGGGCACGGGGACTCACCCGGGCCGCAGCGCCGGCCGGCCCACGCCACGGAGAAGGAATGCCGCGTGCTGGCGCCAGAGGCGTTCGTCACCACCAGCTCCACGGTGGGCGTCACGTCCGCCGGCAGGCAGGAGAGCTCCGTCCAGTCCACGCTGCTCGACGCGCCATCGCTCACCGGCGTGCCGAGCGCCCCCACGTTCGACGTCCAGGCGAACGTCATCGCCTCGCCGCTCGGGTCCGTCACGTTCACCACGCTGAACGTCACGCGTTCGCCCGCGAGCGCGCTGTTCGCTGACTGCGACACGGTGGTGATGACCGGGGGCGCGTCCGCGCGCACGCACAGGTTCACGAGCTGCTCCGTGCTGCCACCGAAGCCGTCCGTCACGGCGCCCTTCAGCTGGCAGCCGCAGTCCGTGGGCTCCGCCGTCGGAGTGAAGGCGGGAGTGGCCAGCGTGACGTCATCGAAGGTGCCCTCGCAGCTCGCGCTCCAGGCATACGTCAGCACCTCCTGGGGGCCGTCCTCGTCCGTCACCGTCGCCTGGACCTGGAAGCGGCTGCCCAGCATCACCTGCTGGGGTGCCCCTGCATCGGAGGGGATGGGGGCGCGGTTGGCGAAGGTGTCCCCCAGCCACGCGGGCCCGCGCACCGTGCCCACGGCGATGCGGAACTGGAGCGTGGACACCGCGCCTCGCGCGTCCGTGACCCGCAGGCCGATCAACGCGCCCTTCTTGCGAGAATCGGCGTCCTCGGGGAGGGCGGCCGTCCACTTGCACGACGCCTCCGTGCAGTCGAGCACGCCCGAGGAGGCGGTCCAGGCGTAGGTGAGCGCGTCTGAATCCGGGTCACTCGCGTGCGCGAGCAGGTCCACCGTCGCGCCATCCTCGACGATCGCGTTCGGTCCGGTCACCGCGAGGATGTGCGGCGCATGGTTCGCCACCGCGGGAGGCGTGCCCCGGGGCTCGGGCACCATGACCGCGAGCGCTTCGCCATACCGGGGGACCCGCACGCCCCGCAGCTCCACGAAGGCCCCGATGGTGTCCGGCGAGTCCGTGACGTCCGCACTCAGGTAGACGTCCTCCCCGGAAACATTCGGCCTCAAGCTGCCAGCCCAGACGTGGTCACCCTCCGGGTCTTGCGTCAGCGTCTCGTACGCCCCGCCGCGAGACGCGGGGATGGCACTCACGCCGACGGACCGGGCAACCACCGAGCGGGGCGCCGCGACCACGACCCGCACGCCACCGGCCAGCGGCGCCGTGAAGGCGGGGTCCTCCTCCACGCAACCGACCGAGGTCAGCAACAACAACCCCACGAGGTGCAACGCATGGGCGGGCTTCAGGGTCACGGCATCCTCGGGGGAAGAAGGACGGAGCGGGAACGATACCGGGGGATTCCCACACGTCCAATCCACGGGGAGCCCGGGCCCCGTGCGCCGTCCAATGCCTGCCAATGCTCCGCGACCCGAGGGCCGGTGCTACGGGAATCCTTGCTCGGCGCTGTACTGCTCGACAGGCCCTGACAACGGAGTCCTCTCCCGGGCGTTCGCGCCGCCCTCCCGCCGCATGGTCCCGGGCCGCGTCGCGGTGATGGGGTCCACCGCGTGCATCCGTCCAAGCCCCGCAGGCCCCAGCCCTGGCCCATCCGGCTCGCCCACTGGGCCAACGTGCCGCTGCTCGCCATCCTCGCGGCCAGCGGGTTGCAGATCCTCGTCGCGTATCCGCGCATGGGACCTCGCGGGCGGCCCTTCGCGCTCTACCCCTTCCAGGACGCCATGCCTCCCTCGTGGATGCGCCTGGGTGACTGGCTCGCGGGAGCGCGCAGCTGGCACTTCGCGTTCGGCTGGTTCCTGGCCCTCAACGGGCTCGTGTACGTGCTCTACCTTGCCCTCAGCGGAGAGTGGCGCCGCCGTCTGTTCCTCCCTCGCCGCGACACGCGCGATGCCGTGGCCACGCTCGCTTATTACCTGCGGCTGCGCCCCGCGCCCGCGCAAACGGGCCTCTACAACGGGCTCCAGCGGCTGGCCTACACCACGGCGCTGATCATGGGCGTGCTGTCCGTCCTGTCCGGCCTCGCCATCTACAAGCCCGTGCAGCTCCAGTGGCTCACGAGGCTCTTTGGTGGCTACGACCCCGCGCGCTTCGTGCACCTGCTGCTGCTCGCGCTGTTCGCGTTCTTCACCGTGGGCCACGTCGTCCTCGTCGCCCTGCACCCGCGCACCTTCGGGGAGATGATCACCGGCGGGAGGCGACCCGATGCCCCCTGAGCGCATCCTCACCCGCCGCCGCGTCCTGCTGGGCGCCGCCGCGCTCGCCACCAGCGCCTGCGATTCCCAACGTCCGCGCGAGGGCTTCCTGGGCGTCATGGACCGCTTCAACGAGCGCGCCCAGTCCGCCCTCTTCCACCCCAACCGGCTCGCCCCCGAGGAGCCCGTCGGACAGCTCACCCCGCCCGGCGACTTTCCCCACTACTTCCTCTCCGACACCGTGCCCCTGGCCCCCGAGGGCTGGCGGCTGGACGTCGGAGGACTCGTGGCCCGGCCGCGCGCCTTCACGCTGGAGGAGCTGCAGCGGCTGCCCCGGACGGACTACCGGATCCGCCACCACTGCGTGGAGGGCTGGAGCGCCGTGGCGTCATGGCACGGCGTGCGCGTCAGCGACCTGGCGCAGGCCGTGGGCGCGGATCCGCGCGCGGGGTTCGTGGAGTTCCGCTCGTTCGACCAGGGCTATTACTCGTCCTGGGACGCGCCTGGCGCGCTGCACCCGCAGACCGTGCTCGCGTACGGCATGAACGGCGCGCCGCTCATCCCCGGGCACGGGGCGCCCCTGCGCCTCTATTCGGGCGTGAAGCTGGGCTACAAGATGGTGAAGTACCTCACCACCGTGCGCTTCCTCCCGGAGGCCACGGGGGGCACCTGGGAGGACCGCGGCTACGAGTGGTTCGCCGGCGTCTAGCGCTTGGGGCTCACGACGCCCGGCAGGAACGGCGTGAAGCCGCGTTTGCGCAGGCTCTCGCGCTCGGCGAGCATGGCCGCCAGGGCCGCCTCGCGGTTGGGGTAGTGGTTCACGGCGGCGCCGTTGATGACGCCGCTGGTGCCAATGTACATGAGCGTCATCTCGTCACCGCCGTAGCGGTACGAGCGGTGCGTGTTGCGCTCCAGCACCTCGCGGCGCACCTTGCCGAAGGTGCGCCCCGCCGTGTGGCGGACGACGAGCCCATCCAGGTTGATGAGCAGGTCCACGCGGCCGTTGAATTTCGCGAACTGCGCCTCCACCTCGTCCCGCCAGCGGAACACGTCCTCGTCCGTGACGAGGATGCAGTCGGTGAAGTGCGCGGTGACGACGTCGTGCTCGGCGTCGCGCTCGAACGACATACTCCAAGCCATGGCACGTCCTCCTTCAGGCCTGCGCGGCGTTGCCCGCGAGGAACGCCGACACCAGCGCGGCCGTCTCCGCCGGACGCTCCACCTGGGGGTAGTGCCCCGGCCCCGGCAGGTGCGTCATGCGCGCGTTGCGGATGAGCCCCACCACCGCCTGCTTGAGGAACATGGGCGGCAGGAACGGATCATCCGTGGCCACCACCAGCGTGGGCGCGGTGATGGCGGACAGCCGGTCCGCGAACCCGCCCGCCGTCCAGGAATCGAAGCACTGCTCGATGGCGTCCCTGGACACCGCGCCCGAGTCCTTCAGCAGGGCCTCCAGCGACTCCGGCGACAGCTGCTTGCAGGCCAGGCCCAGGATGGTCTTCTGCTTCTCGCGGTCCCCCGCGGAGGTGCGGAACAGCCCGGCCGCGTCCGGAGGCAGCGGCAGGCCGGCCGCGGGCACGGTGTTGAGCAGCACCAGCCCGGTGACGCGCGAGGGCGCATCCGCCGCCACCCACTTGGCGATCTGCCCGCCCATGCTGTGGCCCACCAGGGCGAAGCGCTGCGCCTTCGCGTGGTCCGCCACCGCCACCACGTCCTGGGCGTACTGCGCCAGCGTGTACCCCGACGCCGGGCGGCCGGACGCCCCGGTGCCCCGGTGGTCCGGGACGATGAGGCGAAGGCCCGTCAGGTCCAGCTTCTCCAGCATCGGGTCCCACACCGCGCCGGACACCATCCACCCGTGCACCAGCACCACGTCGCGAGGACCGTCCCCGAACACCCGGTAGTGCAGGGGTGTTCCATCCGTCGCGGTCGTCGTGGGCATGGGGGCTGTCCTCTTCGGGGGGAAAGACTGAGAAGTCACGTCTTGCAGGGGACGCGTAGCAAGCCACGATTGGGGCGTGGCCGTCCACCTGCTCGGGGGTTGCCTGACGGTCCGAGGAGCGGGCTGTCCTGACGGGTAGGTGCTCGGGGACGGAATGAAGGGTGGGAGAGGGTGCGCGGTTTGCGGCAGACTCGGGCGCGTCATGACGGATGGACGCGACGGGACGGCGGGAGCGAAGCGCACGGTGTACTGCGAGGACGCGCTCGCGTGGCTGGAGGCACGGCCGGTGCTGGAGGGGTGCTCGGTGGTGGCGTCGATGCCGGACGTCTCCGAGTTCCCCCAGCTCACGGTGCCGCAGTGGAAGGACTGGTTCGTGGGGGCGGCGGCGAAGGTGTTGTCGCGGGTGCCGGCGGACGGGGTGGCGGTGTTCTACCAGTCGGACGTGAAGAAGGACGGGGCCTGGGTGGACAAGGGCTACCTGGTGTCGAAGGCGGCGGAGGCGCAGGGATTCGACACGCTCTGGCACAAGGTGGTGTGCCGCAGGGCGCCGGGGACGGTGACGTTCGGCAGGCCGGCGTACTCGCACCTGCTGTGTTTCAGCCGGGGGTTGAAGGCGGACGCGGCGAAGTCCACGGCGGACGTGTTGCCGGACCCCGGCGAGGTGACATGGACGCGAGGCATGGGGCTCAACGCATGCCTGGTGGCGTGCCGCTTCATCCTGGAGCAGACGCGGACGCGAACGGTGGTGGACCCCTTCTGCGGCCACGGCACCGCGCTCGCGGTGGCCAACGCGCTGGGTCTGGACGCGGTGGGCGTGGAGCTGAGCCGCAAGCGAGCACGCCGCGCGAGGAACCTCCAGGCGGCGTGGACGGGCGGAAAGCTGGTGCTCTCCAGCGCGGCCGGCGACGACGGGGAAGAGCCGTCGCCGGAGTGACGGCTCAGGCCGCTTGCGCCCCCGCGAGCGCCTGGGCCACGTCCTTCTCCAGCTGCGTCAGGAAGGTCTCGAACAGGCGCTCCTCCAGCGCGAGCGCGGGCTCCAGCGTCACGCCCGCCTTCTCCAGGCGCTGCATGCAGGCGTCCTCGATGGCGCGGCGGTGTGACTGTTCCTCCACCACCACGCGCCCCAGCTCCTCGCGAACCACCGCGTGCCGCGTGGCCGCCTTGTAGAGCGGATAGAGCACCATCGCCCGGCGCTCCACCACCGCCGTCGTGAGCAGGTACTGGAGGTACACGTCCGGCGTCCCCGTCACCGACGTCACCCACTCCGCCAGCTGCCGGTCCAGTGACTGGAACCACGCCGCCGCAGCTTCCACGCTCAGGAACTCCGTCACGTCCTCGCGGCCCGCCACCTCACACGCCAGCCGCTTGAACGTGAACGCATGGCGCGTCTCGTCCGCCAGGTGCCCCAGCACCTCCAACGACGGATGCCGGTCCGCCACCGTGCGCGAAATCTTCCGCGCACCAATGAACTCCAGCAGCGACACCGTGTGCAGCCACCGCACTTCCAACTCCGCAGATTGAGCCAGCTGCCGCAACACCGCCTGGATTCTGTCACGCATGGTGCGCCCCTCTATCGCGCCCCGCACGTACAGACTGGGGAAATCCTCAAGGGCCCCCGTGCCGCCCCGTCAGCCCTCCAGGGCAAGATCTGCGGTCGACTGCCAGCCAGCCGCCTGCGATCGAAAACCGTTACGGAGAAGCTGCGGACACCCCGGCCATCACAAGTAACTTCACGAAGTTGCGACGAGAGCCAGGACGCCCAGGGTCTTACCACCCGATCGCAGCCCATCCTCGGACGCCGTCCAATTCAACTTCCGCTTCACACGCTGCTTCACATTCAATCATCGGACATCTAGTTTGGTCTGCATGAGCAACGCCTGGGACCCGCTTGTCGCAAGCCCCCCCAAGGAGGTGCCCCTTAGGGACGCCCCTCTCGTCCGAGTCATTGCCCAACTGCGCTTCCCAGAGATCTTGCGAGTCGAGCAACGCGACTTCATCGCCCCTTTTCAAGAGGCACTACGTGCCATCTACCCCGTACTCCGACAAGGTCAGGCGCAGGAGATGCTCTTCGACCTGCATACGCCCGGCGTGTTGTCCGAGAAGCAGCGGATCGTATGGCGCTTCAGCGATGTCGAGGACAACTGGAGAGTTTCCCTGGCCTCTGACTTCCTCGCTCTCGAAACGACGAAATACACGAGCCGACTCGACTTCCTCGCTCGACTGCGGACGACAGTCGACGCAGTGGCTGTTCACTTAGCACCCAAGCTTATCGACCGGATTGGCGTCCGCTACATCGACCGGATCATTGGGAGCGATGTCGACAACATCGCGAAGCTGGTACATCCAGAGGTTCGCGGCATCATAGGTTCTGCCGTGGCGACCCACGCAGCGCACACCATTTCAGAGTCGTTGTTTCGGCTCTCGGATTCTCAGGTGCTCGCACGGTGGGGGCAACTGCCGCCAGGAGCCACTATTGATCCTGCGGCGATTGAACCCGCGAAAGAGAAGAGCTGGATTCTCGATCTCGACATGTTCAGCACGGCGCCACTGCCCTTCTCAACCGAACAGGTTCTCTCGAACGTCCAGCGTTATGCAGAGCGCATCTACACCTTGTTTCGCTGGGCTGTGACGGACGATTTCCTTCGGCGTTATGGAGGCACGCCATGATCGGCTTAGGAAGGGCCTCGTCATTCGACTCGACATCCGCCGCAGGTGCCATGCGGATGCTTCAGAGCCGGGACCAGATGTGGGTTGGCCTCATGCTCGCGGGCCTGAGTACGTCCAGCACCTATGTTTTTCCGTCCGAGACAATGCTGCGTCCGCCTCTCCCGGTGGAGCAGACCACCACAGGAATATCTCTTGTTGCCGAAAACCGCGTTGGTCCTGCCATCGCAGAACTACGCCGGTTGAGTGGCTTGACCTGGGAACAGCTCGCGCGTCTGTTTGCCGTGAACCGGCGCTCCCTTCACTTCTGGGCAAGCGGCAAGGAGATGACCTCAAGCAATGAGGAGCATCTTCTCCGGCTTCTCGCCGTAGTTCGCACGGTTGACCGCGGTTCGGCTAGTGCCAATAGAGAGGCACTATTCGAAGTCCATGAGGGGAATCCATTGCCCTTCGACCTGCTAGCGGCGAGGCAGTATGAGCAGGCCATCACGCTCCTCGGCAGAGGTAAGGAACGACGCACGCGTGTGCCCAGCCTCTCTGCCGAAGTGATGAAGACGAGAGCCCCCCGTCCCCCCGAGGAGCAAGTCGACGCACTCCAGGACCGAGTTCACGCGACCAGTGGTCGATTGCTTGCATCGAAGGCTGTGAGAGCGCCTCGGAGGAAATGATTGCCCGCGCCACTTTCGCCTAGCGCTCCTGAAGTCATGGAGATTGATGCCGCGCTTCAGCATTGGCGGCAGGGCGATCTTGCGCTTGATGAACGGTGGTTCATCCACGCAGGAGACTCGGCTGTGGCCTTGACCGACGCCTCCGCAGGAGCAGCCGAGGAGGGTTTACAGGCGCTGATTTCGGAAACAGAAGGCTTGGCTGTCGTCACACAGACCTGCGACATCGTTCGGACGTGCACAGATCGCCCCTTCGTTGAGGTTGCTCCATTGGTACGGCTGAACGAAGCCACGCTTCTGGACGTACAACGGGGCCGTCGCCCAGCACTGGCTACGATGCCTGCCATGGTTTCCAAAGGGCTTGCCGTCGACCTCGATCGCATCATGACGGTCGAAAAGTCATTGGTGGCAAAATGGCAGCGCACTCCTGGCTGCTCTTCGGACGCAGAGATTCGGTCATTCGCTCAGGCGCTCGCGCGCAAGCGAGAGCGCTTTGCGTTCCCAGATGACTTCAATGCCTTCGCCAAGAAGCTTCAGAGCAGGCTTATCGGTAAGCACGAGAAAGAAACCGATGAAGGGAGAGCTTTGCGCGCGCTTCGCGAGATCCGCGTCCAGGCTGCGCCAGATTGGAACGCAACCTTCGTAACACTGTTTTTCTGGTTCATCCGCGATGCCGCCAGCCCTTTCTTCGAAGGGAAGAATTGGGCGGAGCTACTCGACGGATGGCTCGCGCTGGTGCCGGCAGGGGGCAGGTTCACCGTCGTTGCTGGACAGGTTGCTACTCTCGCAGATCTCACAGGAGAGGACTACGTCGGGAGCGATCCTCTCGACCTTGACCACCTCTCGGCTTGAGCACCCATCCGTGCGGAGCCGGGTGACATCGCGCTCCTCGTCTTTGACGCTCCACCTGCAGCCAGCGCTCGTCTTTCTCGGACGTATTCCGGCAACTCTGTCCGCCAAGCCAAGCGCATCAGTGTGCCGAGCGAGGCATCAGGTCCTTCGTCCCATCTAACAGTTCTTGAAGTCTCCCAAGCACTGTCGCGCGGGACAGGAGCCCTTCCCCACCCTGGCCGGGAAGCCAGGGACGGCGGACTGGCCAACAGTGTCCGTGTCCTCGCGTTTGACCGGGAGGCCGCAACCGCCGTTTGCTTCCCTTCAAGTCGAGGGCTGCGCCTGGTGCCGGGGGGTTGACCAGCATGCGTCCACATCGCGGAGACCTGCATCCGTCCGGGCACCGTCCTGCCCGCGCCGCGCCATTGCACTCCCGCACCGGAGCGCGCGCATGAAGTCCCCGCCCGCCTCCTCCTGCCTGGGCGTCACCACCTTCCGCCGCTGGATGCGCGCCCAGGACGCGGGCCGGCTCCTCGCGTCCCTGCGCGTGCGCTCCGTCGCGGGCTTCCTCCTGCGAGGCTCCGCGCTCGTGGGAGCCACCGCGTGGGCCCCCGGCGTCCACGCCTTCTTCGCCGTGCCCCTCACGCCCGCGCTCGCGTGCTTCCTGCCCTGCGCCGTCCACCGCGTCGCCTTCGCCTTCGTGCACGCGCGCCGTGGACGCGTGGCCGCGTGGGGCTGGCTCACGTGGCTGCCCGGCCTGGCGCTGGAGCACTTCTTCCTCGCGAGCCTCACGGCGCTCGCCGCGCTCCCCGGCGCATTCCTCCTGGGCGTGCTGCTCATCGGAACCTCCGCCGTGCACGGCCGGCGCTACCGGGTGACGTGGCGCGAGCCCTTCCTGATGGTGGGCACGCTCGGGGCCCTGCTGGGCGCGGCGGCCCTGGGGTGGCACGCGCCAAACGGGCGGCTGCTCACCCTCGTGGGCCCCGCCGCCGTGGTCGCGCAGCTGTACGTGGGCTCGCTCGCCGTGCGCTACGACCAGGCCCGCGCGGACGCGGACCGCCTGCGCGCCGCCGTGCACGCGCAGCTGGTGGAACAGCAGGAGCGCGACGTGGGCCGCCTCACCCAGGCCATGGCCGAAATCCTCGGCCACCACCAGGGCATGGACCAGGCGCTGCACGAAGCCGGCACCGCCGCGGACATGCTGAAGGCCTTCGGCACGCAGCGCGGCGGGCTCGCGCGCTCCGGCTTCGACGACCAGGCCCGCCAGCTCCAGGACAGCCTGCGCCAGCTCCAGGAGATGGTGAGGGAGGTCCGCGCCAAGAGCCGCCGCTTCGCCGGCACCGACCCGGAGGCCGTGGACCTGGGCGGGGTGTTGGAATCCGTGCAGGCCCAGGTGTCCCTGCGCTTCCCGGACGTGGACATCCACGTGGAGCTGGAGCCGCCCCGCCCTCCTCGCGCGCTCGTGCGCGGCGGACCGCTCACGCTGCGCCGGGTGGTGGAGAACCTGGTTGTCAACGCATGCGAGGGCAATGGCGAACAGGGCGCGTCCCGGGTCTTCATCCGGGCTCGCACCGAACCGCTCAGCGGCCGCCTGGAGGTGGTGATCGAGGACGACGGACCCGGCTTCCCCCCGGAGCGCCTCAACGCGCCCGCGGAGGAGCTCTACACGACCAAGTCCCAGGGCACGGGGCTGGGCCTCTACACCAGCGAGTGCCTGCTCCGCGCCAGCGGCGGCCTGCTGCACCGGCACAACGGACCGGGCGGCGGCGCCCTGCTCCGCATCCTGCTGCCCCGGGAGTACCCATGAAGCCCCTCAGCGCCCTCATCCCGATGGTGTCCTCGCCCCTCGCGCGCGGGAGGGATGCGAACGAAGCCGTGGCCCCGGCCCCGCTCACGCCGTTCGACGTGCGGACGTACCATGAAGCCCTCGCCGCGCGCGGACTCGCCCGCCAGGGTCCGGGGCCCCGCGTGTACGGCCACACGGGGCTGGTGGACCGGCTGCCTCCGCCCGGCACGCCGGGCCCGGAGCTGCGCGAGTGCCTGAGGCGTTCACAGGAGGCGCTGCTCGCGGAGCTGGCGCGCGCCATGGGCCCCTTCCCGGACGGCGGCGAGGTGCTGGACGTGGGCAGCGTGCTGGGCGGCAGCGCGCTGTACTGGGCCCAGGAGCACCGCGCCCGGGTGACGGCGCTGCTGGCCGTGCCCTCGCACCTGGAGCAGGTGCGCCGCTTCGCGCACGAAGCCGGCCTGGGCGCGCACGTGCAGGCCCGGCTGTGCACGGGAGAGCCGCCCCGGCCCCGCGAGTGCTACGACGCCGTCATCGCCGTGGAGAACACCTGCGCCCTGCCCCGCGCGGAGTGGCTGCGCGGCGTGCACGCCCGGCTCAAGCCCGGCGGCGTGCTGGCCGTCGCGGACTGCTTCTGGGTGCGAGCCAACGCGATGCACCCGTCCGAGGACGCGTGGAGCCGGCACCTGGGCAGCGTGAACGCGTTCCTCGCCGACGCGCACGAAGCCGGCCTGGAGCTGGAGGCCCACGACGACGTGTCCGCGAGGGCGGTGGGCTTCTGGACGCTGAGCTCGGAGCTGCGCGTCCACGAGCACCTGGCCCGCGCCCCCGAGGACGCTCGCGGTCTGCGCGCCGCGCTCAACGCCGTGCGCGCCGAGTCGCGCCGCGAGCACCTGTGGCTGCAACAGGGCCTGCTGGATGGAGGCCTGGAGTACGCGCTGCTCGTGCTGCGCCGCGAGGGTTGAGCCGTCATCACATTCGACCGGCCAGCCCTGCGGGCCCCTGCCCCACAGGCCGGGGCGTGAGCGGCCCGGCGGCGCGGAGCCTCCGGACGATGTCCTCGCGCCGTCCCACCCCCAGCCTTGGGTTCGTCACACCAACACGGGGGATCAGACATGAATGGCTTCACGCGATGGATGGTGCTGGGG
>NZ_RAWL01000680.1:0-2719 GCF_003668885.1 Corallococcus sp. AB049A
CACCCCCGCCGCCCTGGCCGCCAAGTCCGGACGGAGGGCAGCCGGGCGACAGGCGCCTGGTGTCCGGAACCGGTCGAAAAACCACACCGGGCCCCACTCCCCGGACGGCGCGGGCGTGCACACCGTGCGCGGCCAGGATCGGTCTCGCGCGGGCGGCGGGCAAGGGAACAGGGGCAATACCGTGACGACGAACACGCTCAAGCTGCGGGTGGCGCGCATCGCCCGTGAGGCGGAAGGCATCCAGTCCTACGAGCTGGTCTCCCAGGACGGAAGCGCCCTCCCTGAGTTCGAGGCCGGCGCCCACCTGGACGTGCAGGTGCCGGGTCTGAACGGCATGCGCCAGTACTCGCTCTGCAACGACCCGGGCGAGACGCACCGCTACGTCATCGCCGTGCAGCGCGACGTGAACGGCCGCGGCGGTTCCCGGGCGATGCACGACCACGTCCACGAGGGCGACGTCCTCACCGTGAGCGAGCCCGTCAACGACTTCCCCCTCCTGTATGGCCGCAGCTACGTGCTCATCGCGGGCGGCATCGGCATCACGCCGCTCCTGGCCATGGCGCGCGTGCTGGAGCGCACCGGCGCGGAGTGGGTGCTGCACTACTGCGCGCGCGACGCGGACCGCACCGCCTTCCAGGAGCTGCTGTCCACGCCGTCCTTCGCGGGCCGCGTGCACATCCACCACGACGGGGGGGACCCCTCGAAGGGGCTGGACGTGCGGTCGCTGCTGGCCACGCGCGGCCCGGGGACGCGGCTGTACTGCTGCGGCCCGGCGGGCCTGATGAAGGCCGTGCGGGAGGCGGCCACGCTGAACAAGTGGCCCTGGGAGAAGGTGCACTTCGAGGCCTTCACCGCGGAGGGCACGTCCGCCACCCACGCGACGCCGGAGGAGGACTTCGAGGTGACGCTCAAGAGCACCGGCCAGGTGCTGCGCGTGCCGGCCGGCAAGAGCGTGCTCAACGTGCTGCGCACCCACGGCGTGAAGGTGGAGAGCGACTGCGAGGCGGGCTCCTGCGGCACCTGCGTCACCCGCGTGTGCGAGGGAACACCCGACCACCGGGACACGTTCTTCCAGCAGGAGGCCGCCGGAGACGCGCGGATGCTGGTCTGCGTGTCGCGCGCCCGGTCCAAGCGGCTGGTGCTGGACCTGTAGCCGGATTCCCCGTCCCGGTGGGCGCTTTTGGAGCGCGCCTGTGGACGGCGGGCCGCCTATGCTCGCGCGCCGCTCGACCACGAGAGAGGCTGATGAGCGACGGGACGTTGTTCTCCATGGACACACCGCCCACCGAGGCCCGGTTCCAGAACCGGCTCTGGGTGGCGGATGCGTTGGACCTCACGGGCGCGGCGCTCGTGGGTTGGGGCGCGGTGCGCGCGGCGGAGTGGGTGTCCACGGCCGGGCTGCTGGGGTTCGCCATGGGGGTCGCCTGGGTGGTGCTGTCCTGCGTGGGAGGCCTCACGGGGCTCACCCCGGGCCGTCACGCCCTGGGCCTCAAGCTGGAGCGGGCGGAAGGCAGGGTGCCGGGCCTGGGCGCGGGGCTGTTGCGCGCGCTCACCGCGCCGGTGGAGCTGCTGCTCCAGGTGGTGCTGCAGCGCCGGCCGCTGGATGCGCAGCTGGGCGTGCACGCGGCCCTGATTCCGGGCGGCCTTCGCGGCTGGGCGCGGAAGCTGGCGCTGCCGCTCGTGGGGTGGGCGCTGCTGGCGGGCGCGGTGTGGAGCATCGTCACGCCCACGCGCGAGGAGATGATTCAGTACCTGGACCGCACGCTGACCGGGTGGCACTGCTGCCACGGCACGCGCGAGGTCACCTGGCAGTGCCGCACGTCCCTGTCCCGCGCCGTGCGCAACGCGAACGGCGGCGACACGGAGGTCTCGGAGTTCCTGCGCAACGAGTGCCCCGTGGCCGCCTCGCGGCTTACGCCCTGACGTTCAGCGCTTGCGCAGGGCGAAGGTGTCCTCGCCCTCGTCGCAGCTCACCCACACGGCCTTGTCCGGCACGGCGGGCGCCTTGTTGTTCACCCTGAAGTATTTGGGCACCTCCACCGGGACCTTGTGCGTCTGGTAGGGCTCCAGCCGCGCCATCCGCGCCTCCTTCCGTCCGTTCAGGACGATGGCGCAGTTGTGCCAGGCCCGGGTGTCGGAGCTGATCACGTAGAGGGTGCTGTTGAAGCCGGTCCCCAGGATTCCGTCGATCTCCGCCTCTCCCAGCAGGCGCGAGCGCTCCACGGGCTTCGGCTCGGGCGCGGGCGGCGCGGCCTGCGGGGCCTCGGCCACGGGCGTGGGCAGCTTGGGCCCCGTGGGACGCGCGGTCATCAGCACGAAGCGCGGCTCCTTCGCCGCGTCCGCCTCCGCGTCCAGCCGCAGGGTCATGCGCTCGCGGCTCGGGTGGACGGTCAGCACGGTCGCCGTCCCCAGCACCGGGCGCTTGCGGGTCCCCTTCTGCGGCGGTCCCACCACCTGGAACACCGTGCCCGCGTTGATGCCCGAGGGCACCGTCACGTTCACCACGCGCTGACCGGCGCCCGTGTCGCCGATCTTCGCCACGGGCAGGTGCGCGGGCACCATCTCCACCTGGGGTGTCGCGGGCTTCTTCGGCCCCGGGACGACCGGCTTCGCCACCGGCGCGGGCTTCACCTCCGGCTCTTCCACGCCCGCCACCATGCCCGCGTCCACCGCGGCGGCCTCGGGCGGGGGCTCCACGGGCGGCGTCACCGCGGGGGGC
>NZ_RAWL01000681.1:0-2696 GCF_003668885.1 Corallococcus sp. AB049A
GGGGTGGGGGAAGGCCGGGGCGCGTGGTGCGTTGCGAGAGTCCCGGTGCCCGTGATAGGGGGCCACCCGGTACATCAAGATTCGCGGCGGCCATCCCCGTTCTCTTCAGGCCGCCCCCTCCGCAAGGACGCTAGACGCCCATGGAAATCCGCGCCGACGAGATCAGCAAAATCATCCGGGAGCAGATCAAGGACTACGGCAAGAAGGTCACCGTCGCCGAGACCGGCACCGTGCTGACCGTGGGCGACGGTATCGCCCGTGTGTACGGCCTGGAGGGCGCGCTGGCCGGTGAGCTGGTGGAGTTCACCAACGGCGTGCAGGGCCTGGTCCTCAACCTGGAAGAGGACAACGTCGGCGTCGCCATCATGGGCGAGTTCAAGGACATCCGCGAGGGTGACTCCGTGAAGCGCACCGGGCAGATCGCCTCCGTGCCGGTGGGCAAGGGCCTGCTGGGCCGCGTGGTGAACGCGCTGGGCCAGCCGGTGGACGGCAAGGGCCCCATCGAGGCCACCGAGCACCGCCGCCTGGAGGTGAAGGCGCCCGGCATCGTGAAGCGCAAGTCCGTTCACGAGCCCCTGCAGACGGGCATCAAGGCGCTGGACGCGCTGGTGCCGGTGGGCCGCGGTCAGCGCGAGCTCATCATCGGTGACCGCCAGACGGGCAAGACGGCCGTCGCCATCGACGCCATCATCAACCAGAAGGGCCTGGGCGTTTACTGCATCTACGTCGCCATCGGGCAGAAGCAGTCCACCGTGGCGCAGGTGGTGGAGAAGCTGACCAAGCACGGCGCCATGGAGTACACGACGGTCGTCGCGGCGAACGCGTCCGACCCGGCGCCCATGCAGTACTTCGCCCCGTACGCGGGCGTCGCCATCGGCGAGTACTTCCGCGACAACAAGATGCACGGCCTCATCGTGTACGACGACCTCTCCAAGCAGGCCGTGGCGTACCGCCAGCTGTCCCTGCTCCTGCGCCGCCCGCCGGGCCGCGAGGCGTACCCCGGCGACGTGTTCTACATCCACAGCCGCCTGCTGGAGCGCGCCGCCAAGCTGTCCGACGAGGAGGGCGCGGGCTCCCTCACGGCGCTGCCCATCATCGAGACGCAGGCGGGTGACGTGTCCGCCTACATCCCGACGAACGTCATCTCCATCACCGACGGGCAGATCTTCCTGGAGACGGACCTGTTCTTCTCCGGCGTCCGCCCGGCCATCAACGTGGGCCTCTCCGTGTCGCGCGTGGGTTCCGCGGCGCAGATCAAGGCCATGAAGCAGGTCGCGGGCTCCATGAAGCTGGAGCTGGCGCAGTACCGCGAGCTGGCCGCCTTCGCCCAGTTCGGCTCCGACCTGGACAAGGCCACGCAGGAGACGCTGGCGCGCGGCGCCCGCATGGTGGAGCTGCTCAAGCAGGGCCAGTACGAGCCGCTCTCCGTCGAGCGTCAGGTCATCCAGATCTACGCCGCCACCAACAAGGACGACGCCGGCAAGCGCGGGTGGATCCGCCAGGTGCCGGTGGGCGACGTGGTCCGCTGGATGAAGGAGATGCTGGAGTTCGTGGACAGCAAGTACCCGAACATCGTCTCCGACCTGGTCGCCAAGCGCGAGCTGACCGCCGACATCAAGGCGAACATCAACAAGGCGCTCGCCGAGTTCAACGACGTGTTCCAGGCGACCCCGGGCGCCAAGGTCTAGTCTTCGCGCCCCACGCGCGGTTGCCGTAACGGACAGCCCCGTCCTCCCTTCGCGGGGAGGCGGGGCTTTTCGTTTCCTCAGCGCAGCCGGGGCAGGATGGCGCGCAGGCTCTTGTCCGCGCTGCCCCGCGTGCCCAGGCGCTGCACGGCGGCGCGCTCGTAGGGCATCACGTTGGCGCGCTCCACCAGCTGCACGTGCGCGCCCAGCGCGGCGGGCATGGCCAGGTCCAGTTCGAAGATGTCACCGGCGACGAGCGTGGACTCCGGGCCCGTGTGCGTGGCGTCCCAGATGCGCTTGAGCGCGGAGAAGTAGCGCCCGCGGCGCAGGTACACCGGCCGGCCCAGCACGCCGTCCAGGTGCAGCGCCTCCGGCAGCGCGTCGAAGCGCGCGTCCCGGGGCTGCGTGTCCTCCAGCTGGAACTTGCGCGCGTCGCCGAACACCTTCAGCCGCTCGCGGCCCTTGGGGGCCAGCTTGTCCAGCTTGGCCTCCACCAGCTCCGTGTGCGCGTTGGTCACCACGGACACGGGCAGGCCCGTGGCCAAGAGCGCCTCCAGCACCTCCTTCGCCTCCGCCTTGAAGGCCGTGGCCGAGTGCCGGTACGCCTCCTTGTACAGCGTCTGCACCGTGTCCGTGCGCAGGGCCTCGTCGTCGCCCTTGCCGTAGCGCTTGAGCAGCCGGTGCGCGGTGCAGGTGGCCGTCAGGTAGGGGTCCGCGGTGGCCGGCGCCACGATGCGCCCCGCGACCTCCCAGCCGTACTGGTCCACGCCCTCATGCAGCGCGGCGACCTCCTCCGCCCACGCCTGGGACGCGTCCTGCCCCAGCACCCCGTACAGCGCGTCCTGGAAGTGCCTGAGGAAGGGCTCGCCCTCCGCCAGCACGTCCGTGAAGGTCCCATCGAAGTCCAGCACCACGCACGCGATTCCCATCCACCTGTCCTTGCAGCCCGGCCGCTTGGAAGCGCGGCCGTGAACGAAAGCCCCGAATGACGCCCCGTCGGCCGCTCCGAAT
>NZ_RAWL01000682.1:0-2694 GCF_003668885.1 Corallococcus sp. AB049A
ACCACGGCCTGGCCCTGGCTTCCAGGGGGCCCGGCGTCCACCGGCCCACAGGAGGGCAGGCAGGCGAGCGCCAGCCAGGCCCCGAGCGCAACCCCCCGGGGGGGTCGGCATCCTGTCCATTGCCCGCCGGACCCGGTGGACCGTTTCGCCATGGGGCGCATCATAGGCAACAGGGGGTCATGGGAATGGGGGACGCCCCGCGTTACCTTGCCCCGGGGGGACGTGAACCGGATAGAGTCCGTTGCACGTCTCCCTGCCCCAAGGGGCGGAAGGCCTGCATGCCTGCCTTCTCCGCCGGAGGGGACTGACACATTGGAGGGTCCGCCACATCTTCACGGGTGGTGGGTCCGCTAACCCTTTTTGGAGGATGTTCACATCATTCGCGAACAGAGAAACAGCAGCCGCGGTCCCAACCGGGACCAGAGAACCAACCGCCGCATCCGCGCGCGGGAAGTCCGTGTCGTGGGCTCGGATGGCTCGCAGCTCGGCGTCATGACCATCGAGGCGGCGCTTGAGAAGGCCCGCTCCGAGTCGCTCGACCTGGTCGAAGTCAGCCCGATGGCGAAGCCGCCGGTCTGCAAGATCATGGACTACGGCAAGTTCAAGTACGAGGAGAAGAAGAAGGCCTCGGACGCGAAGCGCACGCAGGTGGTCATCCAGCTCAAGGAAGTGAAGCTCCGTCCCAAGACGGAGGAGCACGACTACGAGTTCAAGGTGCGCAACACCCGCCGGTTCATCGAAGAGGGCAACAAGGCCAAGGTCGTCATCCAGTTCCGCGGGCGTGAAATCACGCACAAGGAGCTGGGCAGCGCCATCCTCGATGACGTCATCAAGGACCTGAAGGACGTGGCCGTGGCGGAGCAGCTGCCGCGCATGGAAGGCCGGCAGATGTACATGATTCTGGCCCCCACGCCCAAGGTCGCGCAGAAGGCGCGTGAACAGGCGCGGCAGGCCGCGGCGGCCGCTCGCAAGTCCCCGCCCCCGAGCGCGGGCAAGAAGCCCCAGGCGGCCGGTGCGCCGGGTGCGGACGGTGCCTCCACGGCCCCGGTCGAATCCGACGGCGCCAGCGACGCCGACGACACGACGGACGAAGCGCCGGACGCCGCGCCCGCGACGACGTAGCCGTTCGCACACGTCCCCGCGTCTCCCCTCGCCGGGAGACGCGCACACGGGCGGTTCCCCTTGGGAGAGAGTCCCAGGGAGACCGCCCGCGTTCGTTTCCTGGCGCTGCGTGTGCTTGTTACCCGGGCAGCACCCGGGTGCGCCGGCGGCGGCCCCACTCCATCAGGAGGAACGTCACGCCCACCGCGAGCGTCGCGCTGGCACCGCCGCACCCGGCGGCCATCGCCTGCTGGGAGGGCGTCGTGGCGGCGCTCACCAGCGTGCCGGGGTCCTGCGGCGGGCCGTAGGAACCGGAGCCGCCGGTGGCGGTGAACCGGGCGTCGTCATCCTCGGTGCTGGCCGGAGCCTGCTTCGCCGCGACGGCCTGGGACTTGAGCGACGACGCGCTGGTGGAGAAGAAGGACAGCCGGTAACTGGAGCCGGAGGACGGCTCGATGCCGAAGAAGCACACCAGCGGCACGCCCGAGGGCAGCACGTCCGGCGCCGCCGGGTAGCCCGCGAAGCCGGACACCGACGCCAGCTCCTTGCCCGCGCCCGGCTTGCCGCTGGAGGACAGCGCGCGCACCCACAGCCGGTAGCCGCTGCCGTCGCTGCGGGGCTGGTTGTAGAAGAGGTACAGGCTGCTGCCCGAGCGCACGAGCGCCGGCTGCGTGGCCCAGTCCCCGTCCTCCAGCACCCTCACCGCGGAGCCGAAGCTGGTGCCGTTGAAGCGGCGGTACATCAGCCGTTCGGAGTTGTCCTTGTAGACCAGGTGCAGGCCGCCATTGCCGTCCGCCACCGCGCTCATCGCGGCGCCGTGGTAGATGCCGTCGGAGAAGGCGGTGCGCGTGGAGGACCAGCTGGACACGGACGCGCTGTCATCCCGGATGCGGTAGTGCGTGGAGTCGCGCCCGTCGTGCGAGCTCCACAGCATCATCATCCGGCTGCCCAGGCTGATGAGCCGCCCGCCGCCGCGCTTGGAGATGTCGCGCGCGAGCGCGGACTGCGTGCGGAAGGTGGAGCCGCCGTCGCTGCTCACGGAGATGACCAGCGTGTTGCTGGCGTCCTTCTCCCGGAAGAAGGCCTGCACCCAGAGCCGGCCCTTGGAGTCGCGCGCCAGCTCCGCGCGGTAGTACGCGGTGCTGGAGCTGGTGGAGTCGAACACGCGCACGGCCTTGTCCGGCAGCCAGTGGTTCTTGGACGCGCTGTAGCGCCACCACTGGAAGTACACGTCGCGTGACGTGGAGCCGCTGATGCCCGTGCTGTCCGGCGTCTCCACCGCGTAGACGAGCGCCACGTCCTTGCCCACCGCGACCAGGTCCGCCCGGTCATAGGTGGAGCCGTCGTGGATGATGCCCTCCTGCTTCCAGGTGCCGCCGCCGTTGTCGCTGCGGAACAGGCGCAGGCCGTGCCCGTCCTGTCCGCCCTGCTGCACGGCCGCGAGCAGCACGGAGCCCTCGCTGCGGGACACGCGCACGATGTGCCGGTGCGCGGGCAGTGTCAGCGCGTTCCCCCTCCGCACCGGGATGGCCGAGGGCGGCGTCGCCGCCGTCATGCCCGCAAGCAGGAGTCCTGTGAATGCTGCCCAACCCA
>NZ_RAWL01000683.1:0-2691 GCF_003668885.1 Corallococcus sp. AB049A
GAGACAGCCCATGGCCCGCGCCTGGAGCGCCTGCTGGAGGACTACGCGCGGGGCATGGCGCGCAGGGACGCGCCGCTCGTCGTCGCGCTGGTGGGCGCCACCGGCGCGGGCAAGTCCACGCTGCTCAACGCCCTCTCCGGCCAGAACCTCTCCCGTGAAGGCGTGGACCGCCCCACCAGCACCGTCTCCACCCTCTTCGCGCCGGAGGGCACTGCCACGGACGAGTTGGCCCGCACCGGCGCGCGCGTCGTGCGCTACACGCCCGGGCCGCAGGGCCTGTGGAGCGGCCAGGTCTTCATCGACACGCCGGACCTCAACAGCGTGGCCACCGCGCACCGCGACGTCGCGCGCGCGGCATTGGACAAGGCGGACGTGGCGCTCGTGGTCATGCACCGGGGCAGCGTGGCGGAGGCCACCCAGGTGGAGTTCCTCTCCGAGTTCGCCCGCCGCCGCGCGCTCGTCTTCATCCTCAACTTCGCGGATGAGCTGTCCGCCGAGTCCCGCGACGCGCTGAAGTCCCAGGTCCGCCGCGTGGCCACCCAGCACTACGGCCTGGCCGCGGAGGACGTGCCCGTCTTCGCCATCAGCGCGCGCGCCGCGAAGGACGGCCAGGACGTCTCCGGCGAGTTCGGCCCGCTCCTCTTCCACCTCCGGGGCCTGGCCACCCAGGCCGTCGCCGCGCGCGTGCGCCACACCAACGCACTGGGCGCGCTGGAGGAGTTCGCCTCCACCGTGCAGACGGCGCTCACCGACACGGACGCACTGCTCGCGAAGACGCGCACCGCGCTGGACGCGGGGCTCGCGCGCGCGGCGGAGTCGCTCCAGGCGGACTTCGACGCGCGGCTGTCGCTGGCCCACGGACACCTGGCATCGGAGGTGCGCCGGCAGGCCGCGGGCCGCTTCTGGGGCCCCGCCGCGTGGGGGCTGCGGCTGTCATTGTGGGGCGCGTCCGGCATGGGCGCCGCTGCGCTGGTGGGCCGTCGCAGCCTGCCCGCGGGGCTCGCCGTGGCGGCGGCCTCCACCGTGGTGGATGCCGTCAGGGACCGCACGCGTGCACGCGCCGCGGAGGTGGCGGTGGTGGAGCCCTTCGAGGACGACTTCCTCGCGGAGTCCGCCGCGCGCACCGCCCTGGCGGAGGCGCGCAGCGTGGCGCGCACCCAGGGCCTGGAGGCGGAAGCGCTGGGCGTGCCGGACGTGGACGCGATGCTGGCGGAGCTGCGCGTGGCCCGCGCGGGCGCCTGGCGCTACACGGCCTCCACCGCCGTCGCGGAGGCCGTGGCCCGCTGGTGGCGCACGGCCCGGTGGCTGGTGCTGCCGCTCATCAACCTGCCCCTGCTCGCATTGCTGGGGCACGTGGGCTACCGCGTGGTGCGCGGATACGTCGAAGGCCCCCTGTTGCCGTTGGAGTACTTCCTCAACGCGGGGGCCTTCTTCGGGCTGCTCGCGGGCGCCGGAGCGCTGCTCGCGTCAGCGAGTCTCGTCGGAGCCGCTCGCCATGCGGGGAGAGCGGGCCGGAGCCGGTTTGTCGAGGCCCTCGCCGCCCTGGGCAGGAGGCTGGGAGAGACCGTCGATGATGGCCTTGGCACCGGGCGGCAGGCCGCGCGACGCATCCTGGAGCGGATTCGCGCTGTCGGGTGACATGGACATCACGGCCTGGCCGGGCATGTGGACGCCGCCGTTGGAGGCCATCATCGGCTGCGCGGAGTCCTTGCACAGCGGCGCGGACACCAGCGTCTCACGCACCGGGTCCCCGTAGCCCGCGATGCGCGCGGGCACGGAGGGGTTGTTCCAGCCGGACCCCTGCTCCTTGGCGACCTTGAAGTGCAGGTGCGCGCCGCACGCCCAGCCCGTGGCGCCGGAGAAGCCGATGAGCTGGCCCTCCTTCACCTTCTCACCGGCCTTCACCACCACGGCGCTGAAGTGCAGGTACTGCGTCTCCAGCCCGTCGCCGTGCGAGATGACGACGTAGTTGGCCAGCGGCGCGAACTGCTCGCCGCAACCACCCTGCCGGCTGTCACCGCGCGCCATGCGCACGACACCGTCATGCGCCGCCACGATGGGCGTGCCCTCCGGCATGCGGAAGTCCCACGCGAACGTGTCGTTGTGCTGGTGGCTGCCCGTCTCATGACCCTGGCTGACCGTATAGATGCGACCACAGGCGAACGGCACGCCTACCTCAGGCATGTTCGCGGGCGAGGGGACAGCAGGAGCCGAAGCAAGGAGGGAGCCGACGAGAAGAGCGGAGAAGTTCATATCGGGGCGGGCGGACAACCGGTGCAAGGCCTTGCGCTATTTCCCAGCCATTTTCGCTCAGTCCCGAACGGATCACTAGCAGCCGAGCCGGGCCCTGCCCTGTCTCACGGGGGCGACCCTTGACCACATTCCAGAGGGAAAACGGCTCGAAAGCGCAGGAGCGCCTGTCTCCTCGCCTGTCCCGTTGGCAGGCATTGGGCCTCCCAGCCTCATCCGCTCCAATCCCTGTCAGCTGACCCGAGGTAAAGGCAGACGCCCGCCCGCCCGGGCGCCTCACGGGCAGGCCCGGAGGTCCGCGATCAGCCACCCCCGGAAGCCCCCTTCAGAAAGTGACTGGTCACTTTTTAAGTGGCCGATTATGGTTCCGGCATGCCCCCGAAGTCCGCCCCCCGGAAGATGGCGCAGGCCGCGGCCCCAGCGCGCCGCACGCAGGCGGAG
>NZ_RAWL01000684.1:0-2687 GCF_003668885.1 Corallococcus sp. AB049A
GGGCGGCTCTTCCACCAGCGGGGGAACGTCGATGCAGGCGGGGCTCAGGCCGATGCAGCCGAGCAACAACAGGTGTTTCAAGTTGGGCATGGGGGCGTGTTCTGCAAGGTCGGGACCGGCTCGGTCCCGAGGCGGAACACTGCCATACCCGTCCATGGCAGAGGACTCTCCGTCCGGACCTGGAGGCCTCTGGAAACACGTCTGCCCGCCGCCCCCGGACTTAGGGTGGGGACGCGCGGGCAGGGCGCCGAAAGTGCTCAACAGGTCAGTTCTGGCTACGTCAGCTTGCCTGAATTCAGCGTTCTTCAGGAGGCCGTGACGCAGACCTCGCTGCCATCGATAAAGAAGAAGCCCGCTGTATAGCTCGTTGAGCCTGGGGGGGCGCAAATGTTAGCGTCGAACATGATGTTCTTGTTGTTGTTTGTTGTTGTGAGGTTGGTGATGTACATGAGGTTCATTTCGTGTCCTGCTGGAGTGGCAAAGTAGAATCGATTGACGAATCCGGCGACTGAAGTCGGCAGGTCTGCCAGCGGGGAGTACGCCCTGATGCGATATACCGCGTGAATCGCCTCGGAGCTTCCACAATGGATTGGGCTGGGGGCGAATTTGATGGCCCTCGCTTCATAGATCACCGGCCCAGTGGATGTGGTTTGGCTCCAACTGTTCAAGCGCGAGGAGAAATTCGAGCAAGTCGGATACGGAACCCTTGTGCATTTGCCCGTGAGGGTCTGGCAGTACTCGCCGTAGCCGCAAATCGTTGGCTGAAATTCTCCCTTGAAGCATGTTTCTCCGAGCGCCTCCGACTGGAATGTGATGGCGGGACTGGCTGATGCCTCATCCGTTACAGAACTGGGACCGCAGTTCGCGGTTGCAAGTGAGAATGCCGTGAGAATCAGTATGGGAAGTGCGTGATGGGGGGGCATTGGACGGGTGCGTTTGGGGGCGTGTGAGGCGTGGAATAAATTTGAGGGTCGGAGGCGCGTTCAGTGTTCAAGAAGAACGACGCCTCAGTCGGATGCCTTGTTGGTGATGTCCTTTGACGCTTGGCTCCTAACGATTGATTCGCGCTGTGTAGACGCTTGCAGCGTTGGCGTCCGCTTCAATCCAGGCAATGAATGGCCGGGCTGCTGAGTCCATGGCCACGGACGGACTGAACGCAGGGGTGTTCTGTGCTGTCAGGGCGTTGAGTTGAGCATCAAGCGTCTGCCAGGAGTTGCCGATCCACTGGTTGACAAAGATGTTTCGCTCGGCGTTGACTACGCCACTCCAGGCGAGAATGTGGGGCGCACCAATCCCCAGAGCGACGCTCGGACGACTGTTGCCTGTTGAGTTGACGCTGATATTCGACGGCGAAGTCCAAGCGCTTCCACTCCAGCGCGACCAGTAGATCTGTCCATCCGTGTTGGGGTCAATCGACTCGCTCTGCGCCCACGCAACCCAAGGTTGTAGTGACGCATCCACGGCCAAGGATGGCGTTTTTGCATTGCTTCCGAATGCCGCTCCTCCCAGCGGGGCTGCGTCGTTCGGAAGGACGGCGATGGAGCTGAGTTCCGTTGTGTCGTCGTAGGTGGTGTACGCCGTAAAGATGTTGTCGCCCGAGGCGGCAACGGAGAGCCACGTAGGCCAGAAATGAGGTCTCGGCTGTGCTGGATGGAGATCCGCCCATGTCGTGCCAAGCGGTTGCAGGGCAAAGCTTCTGAGGATCGAGCCGTTTAGCGAAATATCGCAAACATGCAGGATGAGATTGCCCTTGGTGTCGAAGGCGAGTGCTGGATAGGCTGCGTATGACTCGCTGCTTGTCGTGAGCGGCGCGGAAGGAAGTGAGACCCAGGTGCTTCCTGTCCACTGACGGAGGAACAAGATTCGCTCAAGGCCGTTGCCAGAACTCTCAGCCCACGCGACGACTGGCTGATTTTGGGGGGTGAATGCGAGAGTAGGCCTTGTGGCATCCGTTCCAATGTTCGCCAATCCACTCAATCCGCCGCCCAGCATGGACCAGGCAGCCCCTGTCCAACGAGCCACATAGACATTCTTGCTTGAGCCATCTGATTCAGCCCAAGCGAGCACTGGCTGGTCATTCCGATCCATCTTCAGTACGACGTCTTCTGCTGAGGTCCGGCCCTCAACCGCGCTGACTGCGCCGCCCAATGGCAGCCACGTCGGCACGGAGAACGACCACGTCGGCGCGGACGCCACGGCGTTGCCCGCCAGGTCCGTCAGGGCGCTCGCGGCGGCAGTGAGGTCCACCTGGACAGAACTCGGTGCGCTCAGCGCACTCATCGGCGTCACGGTCAGCGTCCTACCGTCCGCGGAGAGGGCCACGGACTTCGCGATGGCGGCGCCGGTCCCCGTCTTGAGCCCCACGGCCGACTCCGTCACGGAGTTCGGATTCATGGGCTCACTGAAGGTGACCTGGATGGCGTCGTGGACGCTCACGGTCGCCGCGTCCCTGGCCGGCAGGAAGGACGCCACGGTGGGCGCGGTCCGGTCCACGATGACCGTCCTGGGCGCGCTGACGAAAGCGGCCCCACCACGGGTCGCTCGGATGGACAGCTGGTAGGTCCCCTCTGCCTCCGAGGTGGTGTCCCAGGTGAACGAGTAGGGACTCCCCGTGGGCTTCACCAGTACGGTGGTGTCCTTGAGGATCTCCACCTGCTCGGCCGCGCCTCCCTCCACCGTGAACTGCA
>NZ_RAWL01000685.1:0-2675 GCF_003668885.1 Corallococcus sp. AB049A
CGCCGAAGGTGACGGACGCGGAGCTGCTGACCGTCTGGGAGAAGTGGAAGGCGGCCCGCTCGCGCAACGACCTGCCCGCGGCGGAGGCCGCCCAGAAGGAGCTGCTCACGCTGCGCGAGGAGGTGCTCGCCTCCGACCTGGAGCCCCTGAGCATGGGCTTCGTGCGCGAGGCCGCGGTCCGCCGCCGCGCCGGAGACCTGACCGGCGCAATCGCGCTCCTGGACGTGGCCGTGGCCCTGTCGCCGGGGCTGCCCGCCGCGCGCTTCGCCCGCGCGGAGACGTACGTGGTGGAGGATCCGCTGAACGTGCCGCGCGGCCTGGGCGAGTGGAAGGCCGCGCTCGTCACGCTGGCGACGGACGCGAGATACCGCCGGCCCGCGCTCACGGACCTGGGCGCGCTGGTCTTCGCCGCGTGGGCGGCCACGGCGGTGGCGGTGGTCGCGGTGCTCTTCCTGCGGCGGATCCGCTACGCGCTGCATGACTTCCACCACCTGTTCCCCCGGGCGGTGACGCGCTGGCAGTCGGGCCTGCTGGGGCTGCTGCTCCTGTCGCTGCCCGTGGTGCTGGGCGCGGGCCTGTTGCCGGTGCTGCTCTTGCTCTTCGCCTCGGTGGCGCTGTACGTGGGCCGCGCCGAGCGCTGGGTGGCCGCGGTGCTGCTCATGGGCCTGGGCGTGATGCCGCTCGCCGCGGGGACGCTGGCGCGCTTCACCGTCTTCGCCGGCACGCCCGCGGAGGACGTCTACCTGCTGGAGCGCGGGGGCCTGTCCGCGGAGGGCGCGGCGGCCCGCGTGCGCGCCCGGGCGGAGGCACGCACCGCGCGCTTCCAGGAGCTGGGGGCGCTCGCCTGGTACGAGGCACGCCGGGGCCTCCTGGAGGAGGCGCGCGCGGACTTCAAGGCCGCCTCCGGGTTGAAGGAAGGCGACGCGCGGATGCTCACGCGCTTTGGCAACGCGCTCATGGGCCTGGGCGACGTGGACGGCGCGGTGCTCCTCTACACGCAGGCGTCCAAGGCGGATCCGTCCATGGCGGCGCCGCACTACAACCTGGGCCAGGTGTACCGGCGCCGGGCGCGGCTCCTGCCGGATGATCAGCTGGGCAAGGAGCTGGACCGCTCCACGTCCGCCATCGCCCAGGCGCAGGCCCTGGACAACTCGCTCCTGCGCCGCGAACCGCCGCCGGAGGACCGCCCCCTGCTCAACCTCCTGCTGCTGGCGCCCACGGTGCCGGAGCGTGACTGGATGGACCTGGCGGACGGCGCCCAGGAGGGCGCCCGCGTGCAGTCCCAGGTGAGCCGCTGGATGTCGCCCGTCCTGCCTGCGGGCCCGGTGGGTTGGGGCCTGGCCGCCGGGCTCGCGGCGCTCATCGCGGGCCTGGGGGAAGCGGCCTTTCGCATGAAGGCGTCGCGCGGCTGTGAGCGGTGCGGCAACGCCGTCTGCCACCGCTGCGACAAGGACCTGCCCGTGAGCAGCGCGATGTGCGGCCAGTGCGTGCACGTCTACGCGCGCAAGAGCCAGGTGCCCAAGGAGTTCCGCTCGCGCAAGCAGGGCGAGGTGGAGCGCCACCAGGCCTGGACGAAGCGGGTGACGTACGCGCTGGGGAGCCTGGTGTCCGGCGCGGGCCACGTGGGCTCGGGCCTGCCGGTGCGGGGCGCCCTGTATGCCTTCGTGTTCAGCTTCGCCGTGGCCGCGCTGGTGCTGCACCGGGGGCTCGTCCGCACGCCGTACGGGGACGCGCCGCTGTACCTCAAGCTCGTGCCCGCGGGCACGGTGCTCTTCTTCGTCTACCTGCTGACCCTGCGCGGCCTGCGCCGCCATCAGCGGGGGGAGGCCTGAGCCATGGCCCTCAAGGGCACCCTCAAGGACTTCGGCATCGGTGACATCCTGCAGCTGATTGGCCAGCAGCAGAAGACCGGCACGCTCCACCTGCGCAACAAGGACCAGGAGGTGCGCATCGGCTTCCAGGACGGCCACATCATCAAGGCCGAAAGCCTCACCCGGAAGCGCAAGGAACTCATCGGCGCCATGCTGGTGCGCGCCGAGATCATCACGGAGACGCAGCTGGAGGCCGCGCTGGAGGTCCAGAAGCGCACCCTCAAGCGCCTGGGTGACGTGCTGGTGCAGAGTCACGCCCTCACCGCGGAGCGCTTCCAGCAGATGGCCCAGCTCCAGGTGACGGAGACGCTCTACCGCCTCTTCACCTGGAAGGCGGGCACCTATGAGTTCATCCAGGAGCCCGTGGAGCCCGGCCCCGACGGCATCATCCCGCTGCGCGCGGAGACGGTGCTCATGGAGGGCTTCCGGATGGTGGACGAGTGGCCCGTCATCCGGAAGCGCATCCACCGCGACGACATGACCTTCGAGCGCGTCAAGGCGCTCCCGCCGCCCCGCGTCAACGACGAGGGCGGAGAGCTGGGCGTCATCGGGCCGTCGGAGCGCCACGTCTATGAGGAGATCGCCGTGGGGCGCGACCTGCGCCGCATGGTGGACCTCTGCGGCCTGGGCGAGTTCGAGACCTGCAAGGCGCTCTACAACCTGGTCAAGGGCGACTACGTGCGCGCCATCGACTCGGAGGGCCGCGCGCCCGTTCCGGAGGACACCCGCCTCGTCGCCCGGGTGGCGGGCCCGGTGGGCCGCATCGCGGTGACCATGGCCGTCATCGCGGGGCTGGCCTTCGTC
>NZ_RAWL01000686.1:0-2659 GCF_003668885.1 Corallococcus sp. AB049A
CGCAGACGCTGCTCCGGGACGCCGTCGCGAAGGCCCCCCGGAACCAGGACCTGCAGTTCGTCCTGGGCACCCTGCTGGAGCGCCAGGGCGACGTGCCCGGGGCGCTCTCGCGCATGCGGGCGGTGCTGGCGCTGAAGCCGGACCACGCCGCGGCCATGAACTTCATGGGCTACGTGATGGCCCAGCGGGGCAGGGACCTGGACGAGGCCGAGCGGCTGGTGCGCCGCGCGCTGGCGCTCAAGCCGGACAACGCGGCCTACATCGATTCACTGGGGTGGGTGTACTTCCAGCGCGGCGACGCGAAGAAGGCCGTGGAGCTTTTGGAGCGCGCGGTGGACCTGTCCCCGGACGAGCCCCCCATCCTGGAGCACCTGGGGGATGCCTACCTCAAGGCGGGCCGCGCCCCGGACGCCGTCCGGGTCTGGAAGCGCGCGCTGGAGGTGCTGACGCTGGAGCCGGAGGCCGCCGAGCCGGCGGATCAGCGCATCACCCTGGAGCGCAAGTTGAAGGCGCTACCCTCGACCGCGCAGGGCCGCTAAGGTCCCGGGCTCATGGCCCGCCACGACGAAGGCTTCTTCACCGGGAAGGACAACACCCGGCTGTTCTGGACGCTGGACCTGCCGGACTCAGGCCCCCGCGCGCACGTCGCCATCGTCCATGGCTACGGCGACCACATCGGCCGCTACCGCCCCGTCATCGACGCGCTGGTGGCGGACGGCTTCGCCGTGCACGGGTTCGACTACCGGGGCCACGGCCGCGCGGACGGCCGGCGCGCCTACGCCGCGAAGTGGACGGAGTTCCTGGATGACCTGGATGGCTTCTGGCAGCGCGTGCGCAAGGCCGCGGGCGACCAGAAGATCTTCCTCCTGGCCCACAGCCACGGCGGCCTGATGGCCGCGCACGCCCTCACCGGGCGGCTGGAGGGCCTGTCCGGTGCCATCCTCTCCGCGCCCTACCTCAAGCTGGCCATCAGCCCCCCCGCCGCGAAGGTGCTGGCCGCGCGCATGGTGGGCTCCCTGGTGCCGTGGATGAAGGTCCCCTCGGGCCTGGCCCCGGACATGCTCAGCACCGACCCGGAAATCCAGAAGGCAGTCACCGCGGACCCGCTGTACGTGCCCTTCGCCACGCCCCGCTGGTTCGTGGAGTCCACGGCCGCCCAGGCGCAGACGTTGGGCCTGGCGCCGAAGATTCAAGTGCCGCTGTTCGTGCTGTGCGGCCAGGAGGACGGGGTGGCGCTGCCGGCGGCGGCGCGGGCCTTCTTCGAGGCGGCGGGGACGGCGGACAAGAAGTTCAAGGAGTACCCCGGCATGCGGCACGAGCCGCTCAACGAGCGGGACCGCGCGACGGTGTTCCAGGACATCTCCGGCTGGATCTCCGCGCATCTCTGACATAATCAGGTCGCCCCGCTCCCACTGGAGCAGGCGCTGGCGAGGATCACCTCATGGCACAGGGTGAAACGGGCATCATTGGCAAGGGCATCGTCATCAGGGGCAACCTCACGGGCGGTGGGGACCTGGTCATCGAAGGGCGTGTGGAGGGGCAGATCGCCCTGAAGAACCACCTCACCATCGAAGGCACCGGCAAGGTCCAGGCGGACATCCGCGCCGAGGAACTGACCATCAACGGCGAGGCGAGCGGCAACATCGACGCTTCCACGCGCGTGGCCATCAACGCCTCGGCGAAGGTGGCGGGCGACATCAAGGCCCCGCGGGTCGTCATCGAGGACGGAGCGGTGTTCAACGGCTCCATCGAGATGGACGTGAAGTTGCCGGACGACATCTAGCATCCACCGGGGGCCGTCCCACGGCTCCCCCCAGGCGCACAGCTTCGAGAAGGCGGACAACACTCATGGCGAATACGGTCATTGGTTCGAGCATCGTCATCGACGGGGAGATTTCCGGTGACGAGGACCTGGTCATCCAGGGCACCGTGAAGGGGAAGATCTCCCTCAAGGAGAGCCTCTACGTGGAGGGCTCGGGCGTCGTCGAGGCGGACATCGAGACGCAGAACGTGGAGATCGCCGGCCGCGTGACGGGCAACATCGTCGCCAGCGACAAGGTCGAGCTGAAGACGGACTGCCGCGTGGTGGGCGACATCAAGGCCCCGCGCATCCTCATCGCCGACGGTGCCTCCTTCAAGGGCAACGTCGACATGGACATGAAGGAGCGCTGATCCGTGGCCACCGCCAAGGAGCTTGCAGGCAACACCGTCGACAACACCGTGGTGGGGCCCTCCATCCTCATCAGCGGTCGGCTCACGGGTGACGAGGACCTCACGGTCCGCGGCCGCGTCGAGGGTGAGCTGACCCTCAGCCGCACCCTCATCGTGGAGCCGTCCGGCGTGGTGAAGGCCAACGTGGCGGTGAAGAACGCCATCGTCAGCGGCGTGGTGGTGGGCAACATCAACGCCACCGAGAGCGTGGAGCTCACCCGCGAGGGCCGCATGGTGGGCGACATCCGCGCCCCGCGCGTCATCATCGTGGACGGGGCCAGCTTCCGCGGCCGCGTGGACATGGGCGACGTGGAACCGGGCCGGCTGCCGTCCGAGCGCCCCGCCGTGGCCCGCCCCCAGGCGGTGACGCGTCCCACGGTGCGTCCGGGCGCCACCCCGCCGCGTCCTCCGACGCCGCCGGCCGCTCCGCCGCGCGCCGCCCCGACGC
>NZ_RAWL01000687.1:0-2608 GCF_003668885.1 Corallococcus sp. AB049A
CTCGGGTGACAACCGCACGCTGGCGGCGCGGCTGCTGGGGGTGAGCCGGCGCACGCTCTACAACAAGCTGGAGGAGCACGGCCTGTTGTAGGGGTGGCGGGGGGCCGACCCTCGGGAAACCGGGCCGTGTTTTCACACGGCCGTTCCGTGTACGAACCGGACTTCCAGGTTTATGCTGCTTCGCGCTCGTACTCCCTCGACGCGGCACCGCAGTGCACCCGAGTCCCCCTCCCGGCCCCCAGAGGGCTGGCTGACACGAAGGAGCAACGCCCCATGACCCAGACCCTCGCCGGCCGCGTGAGCGGCCCCGTCTACACCCCCAACGACGCGGGCTATGCCCCGGAGGCCGCCGGCTTCAACGTGCTGGTCCAGCACGCGCCGCAGTACGTGGTGGCGGTGAAGTCCACGCAGGACGTGGCGGAGACCATCCGCTTCGCGCGGGAGAACCATCTGCCCGTGTCGGTGCAGGCCACGGGGCACGGGACGTACGCGCCCATCACCTCCGGCGTGCTCATCTCCACGAAGGCGCTGAACCACGTGAGCATCGACCCCGCGACGCGCACCGCCACCGTGGGCGCGGGCGCGCGCTGGGAGCCCGTCATCGCGGAGGCCGCCAGGCACGGCCTGGCGCCCGTCGCCGGCTCGTCCACCAACGTGGGCGTGGTGGGCTACCTGCTGGGCGGAGGCCTGGGGCCCCTGGTGCGCAGCCACGGCGTCAGCTCCGACTATGTCGTCGGCTACAAGCTCGTCACCTGTGACGGTGAGACGGTGGAGGCCAGCGCCGAGCACCACCCGGACCTGTTCTGGGCCCTGCGCGGCGGCAAGGGCGGCTTCGGCATCGTGACGGAGGTGAAGCTCAAGCTCGTGGAGATGCGCTCGCTCTACGCGGGCAGCCTCTTCTTCGAGGAGCAGCACATCGAGGCCGTGCTGCGCGGCTGGGTGAAGTGGACGGCGGAGGCGGACGCGCGCGTGTCCACCAGCATCGCCGTGATGCGCTTCCCGCCCTTCGACTTCATCCCGCCCCCGCTGCGCGGCCGCACGGTCATCAACCTGCGCTTCGCATACCCGGGCGCCGCCGAGGAGGGCGCGAAGTTCGCGGCCCCGCTGCGCGCGCTGGCCCCGCTCTACCTGGACATGCTGGGCGAGCTGCCCGCGTCCCAGATGGCGCGCATCCACAATGATCCGGATCAGCCCAGCCCCGTGTGGACCAGCGGCATGATGCTGACCCACGTGGACCAGGACTTCGCCACCACGGTGCTGCGCCACGTGGGCGCGGGCGTGCAGACGCCGTACTTCATGCTGGAGATCCGCCACCTGGGCGGCGCCACCTGGAAGGACGTGGCGGGCGGCTCGGCGGTGGGCGGCCGCACCGGCAACTTCATCATCGGCCTGGTGGGCATGCACCCGCCGCTCTTCGAGACGGTGCTGCCCGGCGCCACCGAGGGCCTGCGCGCGGAGCTCAAGCCCTGGCTGTCGCCGGACATGACCATCAACTTCATGGGCAAGGTCCGCGACGCGGCGCACTTCGACAGCGCGTGGCCGGAGGCCATCCGCGCGAAGCTCAAGGAAGTGCGCGGCAAGTACGACCCGCACAAGCTCTTCGCGAAGTAGGGCCTTCAGGGGGGCAGCGTCGCCAGCGCGTCCAGTTCCTCCTGGAACGCGGCGACGAGGGCCCCCGGGTCCGGCACGCGTGACGCATCCGCGGCCACGCCCACGGTCACCTGTCCCGCGTAGCTGAAGAGGCTGACCCCCAGGCCCACGTGCCCGGCCTGGGGGACCCAGAACGTGAGCCCCTTCATCCGGCTGCCCGCGAGCGACACCGGCTGACGCGGCCCCGGCACGTTGGTGGCGACGAGGGACGCCTTGGTGCCAAGCACGTCCACGACGGCGCGCTCCAGCGCGGCGGGCGTGCGGCCCAGGAAACCCAGCATGCTGGACATCAGCACCGCCTCCGGCGAGCGCTTGAGGTGCGCCATCCGCTTCGCCACTTCGCGAAGCCGGCGGCGCGGGTCCGCCAGGTGGATGGGGAGCCGCAGGAACACCACGCCGAAGCGGTTGCCCAGCTCGCGAGGCACCGGCACGTCCAGCGGCCGCAGGTTCACCGGCACCAGCGCGTGCACGTCCTCCAGCGGCGCGTCCCGCGAGGCCAGGTAGCGCCGCAGCGAGCCCGTCACCGCCGTGAGCAGCACGTCGTTCACCGTGCCGCCCAGGGTGTGGCCCACGGCCTTCACCCGCTCCAGCTCGATGGGCTCCGACCACGCGGCGACCTTCCTCTGGCCCAGCGGCCCGCGAAGCGGAGAGCGGGGATCCGGAGGCAGCGCGAGCAGCTTGCCCAGCGTCGCCGCGCCCTTCGCGCCCTCGCGCATGAGGTCGCCCGCGAGGATGGGCTCCCGCACCAGCTCCGCGCCCTTGCGCAGCGCCGAGCGGGCCCCCCGGGCGAAACGCATCCAGCCCGGCCGCGTCTCCCCGGCCGGAGTGACTTCACGCGCCTCCTCCGTGTGCTCGGCCGCCCCGTCCGCGTCCACGGAGTCCGTGAGCGACAGCAGCACCCGCGCGAGCGCGATGCCGTCCGCGATGCAGTGGTGCAGCCGCGCGAGCAGCACGTCCC